>NZ_JBFUMO010000208.1:0-9131 GCF_054049355.1 Roseateles sp. P5_E11
AGGTGCTGCGTTGCTCGGACCAGGCGCAAGTGAACTCTTGAATGCGGAAGCCGCGATGAAGCCGCTCAGCCTGCATTCACCTGCTGAACAACGGAGTGGGTTCTGGAGGTTGGACCATGAGTACATGGCTCAACCGGGGGGGTGCCTCCGGCGGCCCTGCCGGGGGCTTTCTAGATCTATCCTGTAATGAAGACTTAAAGCTAAGTCGTTGATGGCAGGATAGCAGCGTGCTAACTGAATGCACGCGCCCTAACTGAGCAGGTGCCGAATCTGCATGACAGCGATGAGGTATTGAGCCTCGGCATTGCGACCGGGGCTTTCTTTTTGGTGCCAACCTTTCGTTTGACATGAAGTTCCTCTCATCCATCGCGCTGGCTATCCCGTTGCTACTGCCTCCCGGCACCTCAGCGGCGGCCGAGCATCGGCATGAGCCTTGGACCGCCCGCTGCGAGAAGACGCGCGGTGTCCACGACGGCGACACCTTCGCGTGCCTGCCCTCCCCGGGTGAGCGCGAGCCCTTCGTGGTCCGTCTCGCAACGGTCGACGCTCCCGAGTTGGGCCAGGCCTACTCGCGAGCCGCCCGCGATGGCCTCTTCAACCTGGTCGGTCCGGGGACCAAGGTCGAGTGCTACAAGGTCGACCGGTTTGACCGCGAGGTGTGCCGCGCCACCACGGCAACTGGCCAGGACGTGCAGCTTGTTCTTGCCCAGCAGGGGCTGGCCTGGCATGCGAAGAGGTACGTGCGAGAGCAATCACCCGAGGAGGCGAAGCAGCTCCACGACGCCGAAGCGGCCGCGCGCGACGGCAAGTTGGGCCTCTGGGTGGAGCCCGACCCGATGGCCCCCTGGGACTGCCGGCGGGCACGGCTCAAGCGGGAGCGGTGCCGCTAGGCCCGCCTCGTCGCTGCGCGGGGCCGCATGGCCTACGGCCCTGGCGATAGTGCGGGCACTACGATCCGCAGCAGGGAGGGTTCAGAACATGATGTCGAACCAGGATGGCGGTGGATCGGTCGCGATGTACTGGGACTTCGAGAACCTGCATGCGGGACTCGTCGATGCCAAGTACGGCGACGGCACCTACGCGAAACAGGACAACCGCTTCAAGGCACAGGAGCCGTTGATCGATGTCCAGGCCCTTGTCGAGCTGAGCGCATCGTTCGGACCTGTCGCGATCAACCGGGCCTATGGCAATTGGCAGTTCTTCGGCCGCTACCGCGACGCGCTGCTGCAAAGCGCCGTCGAGCTGATCCAGCTGTTCCCACCCGGCGCTGCCGCCAAGAACGGCGCGGACATCAAGCTCTGCCTCGACGCCACCGAAGACATCGCACGATTTGCCCACGTCAGCACCGTGATCATCATCGGTGGCGACAGCGACTTCATGCCGGTTGCCCAGAAGATCAAGGCGGCAGGCCGCACCCTGATCGGCTTCGGCACGCGCAGGAATACCAACCGGCACTGGGCCAAGAGCTGCCACGAGTTTCGCTTCTACGACGCGCTGGTCGCCGCACCGGCGGAGCCGGAGGCGCCAAAACCGCCGGGCGACAAGACCCCCGCAGCGAAGCCGGCCAATCCTGCCGCGGACATTCTTCAGCGCGCGGTGCGCCTGCTGTCGGAGGCCAAGGGCGAGCCCTGGGTCGGAAAGGKAGCGACCTGGCACATGATCAAGCGCCTGGATCCCACCTTTGACACCAAAGACCACGGCTACGCGAGCTACGGCGAAATGGTCAAGGCGCTGGACGCGCTGGTTGAAGTGAAGAAGGGGGAATCGGACCACATGCTTCGATTGCGCTGAGTCCGAACTCCCCCGCGGCACAGGTCAGCACCATTGGCCGTTACTGAACGGTGCCGGTGCGCTGCGCGGTGCCGATACCCGCCACGTCGACGGTCTCGCCGAAGCGCGCCGCGTGGGCGCGGACCAGCTCGGCGTACTTGGGCGACTGGCGCAGCTGCTGATAACGCTGCTGGGCAGCCGCGTATGCCGGGGAGTCGGCGTCCACGTTTTCGCGGCGGTCCAAGTGCTGCAGGCCGGACTGAAGGTAGATCTCCAAGTCAGCGATGACCTCGGCACGGGTCTTGAACGACTGGGTCGTCGAACGGGGCACGGACGGATTGTCGGCGGCCTGCGCGCTGGCTGCGACGGTGAAAGCGGCGGCAGCCACGGCGACTACAAGGATTCGTTTGAACATGATGACACCTCGATGATGGATTGAAGAGCTAACGTGTGAACGGTGCTGACACTTGGCATCTCTGCAGGCAGTCCCGTTGAATCCAATGTAGGTTTCAGCGTTCTTCAGAAAAAGGCCATCGAGGGCGATGGACTATCGCGCTCTGCGCAAAGATCCTCGGTGGCCGCGGGCCTCGCACTGAGCCTGCCCACATGCAAGTCGCGCTGCCCGTCACGCCGCGGCACTGGACTGCGAAGCGCCCGCGGCTCCTTCGAGCCGGTGCCCTGTGAGCTTGGCCGGATCATCCTTTTGACCACTGTCCAGTAGACCTCTCGATGACCATACTCGGGCGATGCCGATGCTCGAGCAAATCCTCATCCTCTTCGTCGCAGCCATGATGCTGGCAGCCGCTGCCCGCCGCGCCCGGGCGCCCTATCCGGTGTTTCTTGCCCTGGGTGGTGCGCTGCTCGCGCTGGTGCCCGGCGCACCGAACCTGACTCTGCCTCCTGACCTCGTGCTCGCACTCTTCGTCGCGCCCATCCTGGTCGACGCCGGATACGACGCTTCCCTGAGGGACCTGAAGGACAACTGGTTGCCGCTGGCCAGCCTGGTGGTGGTGGCCGTGGGCCTCACGACGGCGGCCGTCGCCGTCGTGGCCCATGCGCTTGTGCCCGGCCTCCCCTGGGCAGCCGCCGTCGCCCTGGGGGCCATCGTCGCGCCGCCGGACGCAGTGGCGGCAACGTCGGTGCTGCGGCCGTTGAGGCCGCCCCAGCGGATCCTTGGCATCCTCGAAGGCGAGAGCTTGCTCAACGATGCCAGCGCGTTGCTGATCTACCGCCTCGCCGTCGGTGCAGTCGCGGCCGGTGGCTTTTCTCTGGAGACGGTGGCGCCCACGTTCCTGCTGGCCGTGCTGGGCAGCGTGATCGCGGGCACTGCACTGGGGTGGCTGGCGCAGCTCCTGTTCGAGCGCGTCCAGCACATCCCCACGGCCATCATCCTGCAGTTCGTCGGCACTTTCAGCGTGTGGCAGCTCGCCGAGCACGTCGGCTTGTCGGGTGTCCTGACGACGGTGTGCTTCGCCATGACGCTCGGGCGCCTTGCACCCTCACGCCTGCCGGCGCGAATCCGCGTCCCGACCAATGCCGTCTGGGCGACGCTGGTGTTCGCGCTCAACATCTTTGCGTTCATCTTCATCGGGCTGCAGCTGCGCCCCATCCTCTTCGAATTGGATGCCGACACCCGGGAGCGATACCTGGTCGTCGCCATGGCCGTTCTTGCGACGGTGATCGGAGTGCGGATCGCCTGGCACATGACGTACAACGCGCTGCGCCGGATGTACGACCGCCGCTATGGATTCCGGCCACCCAGGCCGATGCTGCAGCCCACTGTGGGCAGCGGCCTGGTGATCTCTTGGGCCGGCATGCGCGGCATCGTCACGCTGGCCGCGGCGCTCGCACTTCCCGAAGGATTTCCTGCCCGCGACCTGATCGTGCTGACCGCCTTCCTGGTCGTGCTCGGCACGCTGTTGATCCAGGGGCTGACGCTGAAGCTGCTGCTGCGCGCCCTTCAGCTGGAGGACGGCAACCCGGTCGCCCGGGAGGAGCACGCCGCTCGCCAGCGCATCCTGGATGCCGCCTTCACCCAACTGCCGCCGGACGCATCGGATGTCGCCACCCTGGTGCGCAAGAACCTCAAGCTGCATCTGGGACGTCCGCTGCACGCCGACGGCAGCAACTTCGCGTCATTCGGATCGGCATACGACACCCACTACGACGCGGCGCTGCGGGCGGCCCGCCAGGCGCTGCTCAAAATGCGCGAGTCCGGTGAAATTGGCGACGATGCCTTCCACACGCTGGAGAACGATCTGGACTGGCTGGAGGTCACCGACCCCCTGCGGGCGGCGAATGCAGACGCGGTCAACTAGCCAGCGAGCGCCGCCTAGGGATGCACGCCGGCTCTGACGTCCCACCGAACGCCCAAAACAGCTCGCTTACAACAACAGCCAGTTTTGGGGATCGCAGGAGCGCCGGCCGCCGGGCAAGACAGGAAACCTTGCGAAGCCAACTGGCCGGCAGGGTGTCAGCGTGCCAGCGCCTTGCACTTCGCGCGTCTGAAACAAGCGGTTGAGTGGTCGTTGACGATGCCGATGGCCTGCATCCAGGCATAGACGATCGTCGGCCCGACGAACTTGAATCCACGCCTCTTGAGTTCCTTCGAGATCTCCTCGGAAAGCGGAGAACTCGTGAGCCAGCTGTGGCCATCACCCTGGAGCGGCACGCCGTCGGTAAACGACCAACAGAACTCGGCGAAGTCTTCGCCTCGCTCATGCATCTCGCAGTAGATCTGTGCTCCCTTGATGGTGGCTTGGATCTTTGCCCGCGCGCGCACGATGCCAGGGTTTTGCATCAGTCGTTCCACGTCGCCGGCGTCGAAGCGAGCCACCTTCGCCGGATCAAAGCCGGCAAATGCCTCGCGAAACGCTTCCCGCTTGCGCAGCACGATGATCCAGGCCAAGCCGGCCTGGAAGCCCTCGAGCATCAGCAGCTCCCAGAGCTCGCGCGGGTCCCGCTGCGGAACGCCCCACTCCTCGTCGTGATACGTGCGCATCAGCGGATCGTCTTCCGCCCAGACACAGCGATGGCGCGTGGTCATGGCGAGCGCGAGTCCGAGGACTCTTCCAATTTCCTGCTGCAACGGGCGTTGCTGATCACGTGTGATGCCGCCATGGGTATGCCTAGGTTCAAGATGCCAGCGAAAGGCCCGAACTATGCAGACCCGGACGGCCGCGCGCCAGCCTGATGCTCCACAAGAGCTGCCCGATCATTGCGCGATCGCGATCGGAATGTGGCTGCGGCTTGTCGAACGTCTAGCGCTTTGCCGAAATTAGTCCAAGACCTTGCGGTTAGTCTCGGGCATGACCACATAGACCACGAGGCTGATCATGCAGATCGCGGCGATGTAAACCCATGCGAGGTGGCCGACACCATACTTTGTCATCGTCTGCACGATCCAGGGACCGGTGCCACCAAAGATGGCAACCGCTACTGCGTAGGGGAAGGAGACACCGGTAGCCCTGACCTCCGCTGGGAACTGTTCAGCCAGTACGGTCGACACCGTGCCAGAGAACATGCTTGCCAGGGCCATGCCGATGGTCGCAATGAGCGTGTCCATCCAAAAGTTGCCCGACAGAAGCGCCATGCCGGGTCCCACGAAGAGCGCAGAGCCCAGCGCAAAGGTGATCAGCACCGGCTTGCGTCCGATGCGGTCCGACAACGCACCGAAGGCCGGCACCAGAAAGAGCGAGATCACGATCGAGATCATGCTGGCGCTCAAGGCCTCCTTCAGCGGCATACCTGTCTTGAGGTGCGCATAGGTGGGGAAGTAGACCAGCCAGATGTAATTGATCAGGTTGCCGGACATGGCGATGCCGACGACGCGAAGCGCTGCGCGCGGATGCTCCTTGAACATCTGTGTCAACGGACGTCGACGGGCCACACCGGCGTGCGCCCTTTCCGCAGCCTTGAACGACTCCGTCTCCGGTGCCGCCATGCGCAGCCAGAGCACGATGAGGCCCAGCAACCCCGCGACGGCGAAGCCGACGCGCCAGCCCCATTCGGCCATCTCCGCAGGCATCAACAGGCTGCTGAGCACGAAGGCAATGAAGCTTGCGACCAGCACGCCAGCGTTCACCGCCATGAACTGGAGCGAGCCCGCGAAGCCGCGGCGACGAGCGGCGCCGCTTTCCACCAGGAACGTCGCGCCGGCGCCGTACTCTCCGCCCGCGGAGAAGCCCTGGGCCAGTCTCGCGATCACGAGAATGACGGATGCCCAAATGCCGATCGTCTCGTAGCCCGGGCAAACCGCGATCACGAGTGACGAAACAGCCATGATCGAGATGGACAGTGTCAGCGCCTTCTTGCGCCCGTACTTGTCGCAGTAGGGGCCGAGGATCGCGCCCCCGACAGGGCGCATCACGAAGCCGACGGCGAAGACCGCCAAGGTCGAGAGCAGGCCAGTGAGTGGGTCTTCCGACGGAAAGAAGTGCGAAGAGAACAGCGACGCGAAGGTGGCGTAGATGACCCAGTCGGCGTACTCGACGATGGTGCCCAGGGTGGCCGCAGCCATGGCGCGCTTCTGCGCCTTGGTCAGCTTTGCCGGGGGTTCGGTGATCGCGGCAACGCGCGCTGACTTGATCTCTTCATTGAATACGGCACTCACGCTTGTCTCCTGTCAATCCAGAGGCTTGGAATTGAGCCCTCTGGTCTTTTGTTGTGGCTCTCATCGCGTGAGGTAGCGATGAGCACTTGTTGACAGTTTTGACGCAGCAGCGGCGTGCAACAAGCGAGATTTTTGCCGTCGTGGGTTGCAAAAAACTCAAGCACGACACCCGGCAAAACACTGCGGGCCGGAGGAACCTGTGGAGAGGTGAATGGGCTGCCAGGGATACCTGGCAGCCCGCCGTCCATCAGTCCTTCGAGGCGGCGTCGCGACGCGGCGAGCGACTCGCCCGCAACTCTCGCGGCTCGCTCAGCGCGACGGAGTCCGACGAGGCACGCAACGCTGCGTAGCGGCGCTCGGCGGCTCGCACCTGCGTGCTCAGGCTGGGCCCGTCGACCTCCCGCTGCGCGACCAGATCCGCAAGCCCGGACCGATGCCAGCGCGCCAGGTCGGCAACAACCTCAACGCGTGTACCCTCTGACTGCGTGATCGTGGACGCCCCGGCAGGTGGGGTCGCGGACCCCACCATGAGTGCAAAGAGCTGCAGCGATCCGATGAAGCATCTGGCTTTCATGGCTTACCCCTGCTGCGACGAGTCGCGTGCTTCCAACATCGTCTGCTGGGCGTCTCCGCCCTGCTCCATGCGCTTGACCTGCTGACGGAACTCCGGCGCGGCCCGCAGCTGCTGATACCGCGCGTACGTCTCGCGATACCTGCGGCTGTTGACGTCCGGCTGATCGTCCGGCGACTGCCGGACCAGCATGGCCATGCCGGAGCGCACCCAGACCAGGTAGTCGGCAGCGACCTCTGCGCGCGTGACGGCCGCAGCTTGCTGTGGTGCCGCGGCCGCCGGTTCGGCGGCGATCGCGCCGTGCGCGACTGCCGCCAGGATCGATGCCACGAGGGCACGTTTGAGCTGAATCATGATCTGTCCTTTCATTGCGTTGCTTTGGAGAACCTCTCTCGATGGCCTCCGATTGGGGCGCCGCTGACCCGCCGCACTGCCGGCCGGCTGCAAGCGTTCTAGGTATTCACCGATTCCCTGAGGAGATCCCGCGTCGCCTGGCCGTGACGGCCAAAGCGCGCGACCTGCAGGAACACCGTCAACACTGCAAGGCCGGCACCCACGACGCAGACACTCGTCCACCCGAGCCTCGCCCACAGGGCTGTTGCCAGCGGGGCCGCCACCATCCCGCCGGTGAACAAGCCCATCGCGTAAACCGCGGCCAGGCGACTTCGTGCGCCTTGGCAGAGCGTGAAGATGCTGGCTTGGTTGCCCACCTGGGAAGCGGCCACGCCGAAGTTCAACAACGCGCCGCCGGCCGCGAGCGCCCAGCAATTCGTCTGGAGCAGGCCGACGAGCAGCCAGGCCGCAGCGACTGAGCCCACGCCGATCAGCCCGATCCAGTTGGTGCCGATACGGTCCACCCACCGAGCAAGCACCGGGATGAACAGGACGCCTGCGAGGCCCATCAGGCCGAAGACCGATATCTCGGCGGCGTCGAGCTGGTGTGCCGGCCCTGCGAGGAACATGGGAAGCACGATCCAGAAGAGGTTGAACGCCGCGAACTGCAGCCCCTGCGTCGCCGTGGCCTCGCGAAGCGGTCGCTGGCTACGCAGGAGGCGCCCCAGAGAAGCAATCAACTCGCTGTAGCGCAACGTGGGCGTGGCTGGGAGCGACGGAAGGGCTCYGCGCAGCGCCACGGCAATCAGGACGCACATCGCAGCCGAAAGCCAGAAGGGCGCGCTCCATCCAAGCTTCTCGGCGAGATAGACGCTGGCCGCCCTGGAGATCACGATGCCCGCAAAGGTGGCCGCCGTCATCCGCGCAATGACCTCGGAGCGCTGCTCTGGACTGACCAGCCTGCTCGCCAGTGGCGGCAGCAAGTAAGGCGCGACGGTTGTGGCGCCGACCAGGAAGCTCGCCAGTGCCAGAGGACCGCTCCCGGTGGACAGCGCACTAAGGCACAGCGCGACCACATTCGCGAGCAGGACCGACACCACCAGGCGCCTGCCATCGAGCAGGTCACCAAGTGGCAGCAACGCGAGCACGCCAACCCAGAGGCCAAGCTGCGTCAAGGCAGGGAAGAGACCCGCCTGCGACAGGCTCAGACCCAGCGCATCCGCCACTTCCGGGATCACGCTCTGGATGTCATAGGCCCCACCCATCGCGATCCCGCCGGCCGCGCACAGCAGGACTTCGAAGCGAAGGCTGATCCGCGGAACTGTGGGTGAGCTTGGCTGCATGGAATGTCTCTGTGGTGAGGTGCGCAACGGGCCATGCCCGTGGGTGCCTGGCCGCCTGCGCGGCGTCGGAGGTCGACCCAGGGAACATGTCGCGCGGGCGTACCGCGCGCGCTCAGGAACCAGATCAGGGCGTCACTCGACGCCAGAGATCGTTGAAAGCCACGCTGTCGAAGAACGCGGACGCCTTGACGACCTTGCTGCTTCGCATCTCGAAGAACCAGGCATAGGTGTTGGTGTAGGGCTTGCCGTCCTTGGCCGTCCCCGAGGCATCGAAGAAGATGACCACCGAGTCCCCATCGGCGTGCATCTGCCGGATCGTGGGCTTCAACCCCACGCTCATCCGCGCATTGAACGGCTGGATCACTTCCGTCATGAAGGCCTGGCGCGACGGGTAGGTCTTGGACGCATCGGAGTTCCCGACGATGGTCCAAGTGGCGTCATCGGCCAGCAATTCGTAAGGGCTGCCCTTGCCATCGGGCCAGGCGTCGAACCTCTCCTTCAC
>NZ_JBFUMO010000209.1:0-9118 GCF_054049355.1 Roseateles sp. P5_E11
GAGCTGGCCACCGCCATCCGCCAGGCCGAATTGCGCGAGCGCCGGCGTGGCCCTGAGGCGGCGGCCACCCCGGCCGCGCCGGCGGCCCAGCGCGCGCCCGTCCAGCAGGCCCTGCCGGTGCTGCGCGGCGTGGCCGACGGTGTCGGGCCCGATGGGCAAGAGCTGGAGATGCGGGTGGCCCCTGGCCAGTTGCCGCCAGACATCCCCAACGAGCCCGGCATGATGCCGCCGACGCGGGCTTGCGCCGGCGTCTTCGCCGTGGGTTATCACGTCGACGCCGGCTCGCATTGGGTGTCGGTGGGCCGCGACGAGATGCGCGCGGCCGGCATGAACCTGGATGTGCTGCACCGCCAGGCCCTGTCCAACCTGATGAAGCTCGTGAAAGGCCAGCCCGGCCTGCGGCTGGTCGACCATCCGCCCTATTACGGCTTGCTGCTGGACGGCGACCACGAGGCCTGCCTGGTGCTGCTGGATGGCCTGTGGGATCACCTGTTCGCCGACAAGACACCCAACGGCGCTGTCGTTGCCATCCCGTCGCGCGATGTGCTGGCTTTCTGCGACGCGAACTCGGCCGAGGGCATTGCCGCCATTCGCGAAGCCAGCCGGCGCATCGGGCCGGATGCCAAGGGGGCCATCACCCAGCAGTTGCTGCGTCGGCGTGACGGGCGCTGGTCAATCTTCGAGCCCTAGGAACCCGCCGCTCTGGTGCGTCCAGAGCCGCGCGTAGATGCCGCCCTGCGCCAACAGCTCGGCGTGCGAGCCCTGCTCGACGATGCGGCCGGCATCCATCACCACCAGCCGGTCCAGCGCGGCGATGGTCGACAGCCGGTGGGCGATGGCGACGACCGTCTTGCCCTCCATCAGCGTGTAAAGACTTTGCTGGATGGCGGCTTCGACCTCGCTGTCGAGGGCGCTGGTGGCTTCGTCCAGCAGCAGGATGGGTGCGTCCTTCAGCATGACGCGGGCAATGGCGATGCGCTGGCGCTGGCCCCCGCTGAGCTTGACGCCGCGCTCGCCGACATGGGCCTCGAAGCCGGTGCGGCCCTTGGGGTCGGACAGCGTGGCAATGAACTCGTCGGCGTGCGCACGCTCGGCCGCGCGCTCCAGCTCGGGCTGCGTCGCGCTCGGGCGGCCGTAGAGGATGTTGTCGGCCACTGAGCGGTGCAGCAACGAGGTGTCCTGCGTGACCATGCCGATGTGCTGGCGCAGCGAGTCCTGGGTGACGTGGCGGATGTCCTGGCCGTCGATCAGGATGCGGCCGCCGCCTTCCGGGATGTCGTACAGGCGCAGCAGCAGGTTCACCAACGTGCTCTTGCCCGCGCCGCTGCGGCCGACCAGGCCGATCTTCTCGCCTGGCTTGATGCGCAGGTCAAGGCCATCGACGACGACCTTGCCGTTCGGGTAGGCGAAGCGCAGGTTCTCGAAGTGGACCTCACCCCCGGTTCCGTCGTTCTGCACGGTCAGCGCGACCGCGCCGCTCGCATCGGCGATCAGCTGCGGCTTGGACAGCGTGGCCAGCCCGTCCTGCACGGTGCCGATGTGCTCGAACAGCGAGGCCATCTCCCACATGACCCAGTGCGAGATACCGTTCAGTCGCATGCCCATCGCCGTGGCCGCGGCAACCGCGCCGACGCCGATGGCCGACACGCCCCACAGCCACAACGCCAGCAGCGCCGTGCTGCCAACCAGCAGGGCCGACAGCAGCGTGTTGACGATCTCGAAGCCGGTCACCAGGCGCATCTGGCCGTAGGCCGTGGTCATGAAGTCCTGCATGGCCGACTTGGCATAGCTGGCCTCGCGCCGGCCGTGCGCAAACAGCTTGACGGTGGCGATGTTGGTGTAGGCGTCGGTGATGCGGCCGGTCATCAGGCTGCGCGCGTCGGCCTGGGCCTGGGCGATCTTGCCCAGGCGCGGCACGAAGTAGCGCAGCGCGACGATGTAGAGCGCCAGCCAGACGCCGAAGGGCGCCATCAGACGCGCGTCGAAGCTGGCGACGATGCCCACCAGCGTGCCGAAGTAGACGGCCACGTAGACGAGGATGTCGACGACGATGAGCCAGGTGTCGCGCACGGCCAGGGCCGTCTGCATGACCTTGGTGGCGATGCGGCCGGCGAACTCGTCGCCGAAGAAGGCCAGGCTCTGGGCCAGCATGCGGCGATGGAAGATCCAGCGCAGCCGCATCGGGAAGTTGCCGAACACGCCCTGGTACTTCAGCAGCGCCTGCACGCTGGCCAGCACGATGCTGACGCCGAGCACGGCCAGCAGCATCGCGATGACGGGCTGGGGTTTGCTCCACAGCTCGGCGGGCTTGACGGTGGCCAGCCAGTCCACCAGCGAGGCCATCAGGCTGAACAGCAGCGCCTCGGCCGCCGCGATGCCGGCCGTGAACAGCGTGACCGCGAGCAGATGCCGCCGTACGCCATCGGCGCAGCGCCACAGGAAGGCGAAGAAGCGCGCCGGCGGCGCCGCGCCGCTGGTTTCCGGATAGGGGTCGACGAGGCGCTCGAAGCGCGATGTCACCGATTGAAGAAGCGGTTGGAACAGCGAGGACATCCCGCTAGTTTCGCCGGACAACGCTGTCCAGTCATGTCATCAGTGCCGGCCACGGGGCTTGGCGTCAGCGGCGGCGACATGGCCGACGCGCTCGTCGAGAGGCGCTTACTGGCTGGCCGCCGATGCGGGTGCGTTCGGGGCGACTGGCACGACAACGCCCGGCGACAGAGAGATTTCATCAACCAGCGTGACGCCGGTGACGAAGTAGCGCGTCTCGCCGAAGCAGGAGCCCGGCAGGCCGACCTTCTCCTCGTAGTGCAGGTTGACGCGCCGGCCCATGAGCTTGTTGATGGCCTGGGCTGCGGCCTCATCGTGCACCGTGAAGTAGAACTTCTCGACGCTGGCCGTGCCCGGCAGCGACACCAGCGCCTGCTCGCCCTCCCAGGTCTTGCAGACCCAGCCCTTGCGTGAGAGCTTCTGCACCCAACCGGCACGCTCGCCGTCCGAATAGCTCCAGCGCCAGGCGAAGGCGAACCAGGCCGCAACGAGCAGCAGCAGGGCGACGAAGGACAGGGCGATCTTCAGGCGCATGGCGATGTCTGGGGAGCCGGGGCGCGGCGATTGTGCGTCAGGGAGCGCCGGATAAGCCCGTGCGATGCAGCGCGCCCTGGTTTGGGATGGATTGCCAGGCGCAAAGCACAGTCATAGCTCAGGCTATGGCGAGCATTTGCAACGCCGCAAGCCGCCCAAAGCGGGGATGCGCTGCGCGCGAGGGCTTGTTCGGCGCTCCCTTAGACCATGCCGCTCAACATCATGCCCAGCCCCACGATGCTGACCGTCCATACCGCCGTGCGCAGGTAGGGAATGCCGGCCAGGTACACGGCCAGAAAGGCTACACGGGCCCACAGGAACACCTGGGCACCGAGCAGCACGCGTTCGCCCGTCGCGCCGGACGCCTGCGCAACCAGGGCCAATGCCGCGAAGAACAGCAGGTTCTCCAATGTGTTGGCCGCCGCGCGCTGAGCACGGCCGGCCAGCGGCGTGGCCTCGGGCATGTGGTCGCGGTTGCCCATGGCCAGCATCAAGCCCTTGGGCGTCCAGGCCCGCGCCCGGATGAGACTGGCCATGAGAGCGCTGAGCCAGGTGAGCACGGTCATGCAGACGACGAGCGACATCAGCTTGGGCATGGAGTTCCTCGGGGAGTTGCTGCGCCGGACCGACGCGCGCGGATCATCCCCCCGGGCCGCCGAAACGGGCCTGAGAACGAACCCGCGCCTTTTCGGCCTCGATCTCGCGGTTCTTGGGCTCGGCGGTCGTCACGAGCGAAGCGATCAGGGCACGCGCCTCGTCGGCAATCGCCGCCACTGCATGGTCGAAGGCCGCCGCGTTGGCCTGGGACGGCACGTTGAAGCCGCTGAGCTTGCGCACGAACTGCAGCGCAGCGTCGCGGATCTCGAGTTCAGTGGCCGGTGGTTCGAAGTTGAACAGGGTGCGGATGTTGCGGCACATGGAGCTGTCCTTGATTCAACTGGCCTGCGGATGGCGCTCGCGCCAGGCCCGCAGGGCTTGGCGGTACTCGTCCTTGGCCAGGTCGTAGAGATCGAAGATGCAGGGGTCGCAGCCATTGCCGCAGCAGGCGTCCAGGTCAGGCTCTGGCGGCGGCAGGGGCATCGGATCGGGGTCGGGTGGCGGCGTCGTCGTCATCGCGCTCGATTGTCCGGCGTGGCGAAAATCCGCCCATTCCACTGCGAGATGGCTATGCCGCGGACCGATGCCCGGCTTCACTTATGCCTTGCTAACGCCCATGCGCTCAGGATCACACCACCCCAACATCACAAGGAGAGTCGCGTGATCATCGTCACCACCGAGAACCTCGCCGGCCACCGCGTCGTCGAGGTCAAGGGCCAGGTTTTTGGCGTCGTCGTGCGCAGCCGCGGGCTGGCCGGCAACATCATGGCGGGGCTGCGCTCCCTCGTCGGCGGTGAGATCACCGAGTACACGCAGTTGCTGGAGGAGGCGCGACGCCACGCCATCGACCGCATGGTCAAGAACGCCCAGCTGATGGGCGGCAATGCCGTGGTCATGATGCGCTTCGATTCGTCGGAGATGGGCCAGACCATGAGCGAGATCGTCGCCTACGGCACGGCCGTGGTGGTCGAGCGACTGCCGGCCTGACGCCATGCTGCGCAACCTGCTGCTCATCGTGGCGCTGGCAGTCGGCATGATCGGCTTGGGCGCAAGCCTGGCCGGCCATCGCGACGCGGCGCCCTTCGCGATCTGGGGCTGCATCATTGTCGCCGCCGTGCTGGTGGAGCGTTGGCGCTACCGGTCCCGCGACGCGACGCCGGGTGGCGACTGGCAGCGGACCGAGGAGCGCTTCGTCGATCCGGAATCCGGGCAGACCATGCTGGTGTTCTACAACCCGCAAACCGGCGAGCGCCGTTACGAACAAGATTCGCGTGCCTGAACGTCTGAACTACGCTATCAAGGCCGAGATCGCCGACACGCAGGCCGGCACCTGGACCTTTGCGGCGCACAAGACGATGTACGGCGGCAAGCGCATCGCCACCGGCGATGTGATCTACCTCTTCGCCAGCGAGAACGAGGGCGGCGTGGGGTTGGTTGCACGCGGCGTGGTCACGTCCGCTGAGGCCATGCCTAGAAAGCCGGGCATCGAGCGCCAGACGCCGCGCGTCAGCATCACTGTCAAGCGGGCTGCACTTGTGAAACGCCGCCTGGGCCGCGCCGAGCTCAAGCCCTTTGCCGACTGGAACGATGGCCGGCCCGAGACCGAGCTGAACTTCAAGTTCTACCGCCAGGCGACGAACAAGATCGTCGCGCTCGGCGACCGGGCCGCCCGCTTTCTCGATGCCTTCTTCTGACGCCCGCGCGCCTCACGTTTGGTGAGCAGCGCCGTTACACAAATCCAGCCCGGATTCGGTTATGCTGCGCCGCAACATTGCAACGTCGCAATACCGCTTGTCTCCTCCACCGCCCCTGGGTGGATTTGGCCCTCTCGGTGGCTCGCCACCCGCAGAGGGCCTTTTCTTGTCCGGCTGCCTTTGGCGCGGCCAGCCGAAAGCACTCCTTCAAGAGCCAAGCTGGCGTTCAAGCTCGGCGCGCCGCTGCGTCAGCTGCCTGTGCTTGCCGCGCGCGCGCACCAGCGTGATGACAGCAATCACCAGCATCACGGCGAACACGGCCGCCGCTGGCCATGCTGCCGCGATGCCTTCGCCCATTCCCAGGGCCAAGGCGCCAGCCAGCGCTACCGCGCTGAACCCGACTGCCATGCGAGCCGCAACGACTTGCTGAAACGCCAGCAGCACACGGCGCGACGCCAGCACCCACACGGCATAGACAACCCAGCACAGGCCGATGCCGGTCATGGCGGCGAAGGCGATCACGGTCCGTGGCGGCAATGCGGGTTCGGTCAGCCACAGCGAGCCGACGACGACCGACATCGCCAATGCAGCCAGCAACAGCGCCACATGGCCGAAGCGCGCCTTGGCTGACAGCTCGCGGTTGGCCAAGGCGGAGATGGAAGCGGGATTCACGACTGCACTCCTTGGATGCCAAGCTGATGCCGGAGTATTTTTCGGGCCCGGTGCAACCGGGATTTGATGGTGCCGATGGGGATGTCCAGCACCTGGGCAACCTCGTCGAGCGACAGCTCCTGCAAATAGAACAACGTCAGCACCTCCTTCTCAACCGGCGGCAGGCGCGCCAGCGCCTCCAGCATGGCGGCCAGTTCGAATTCGAGGGCGAGCGCGCCGTCGTCGCCGGGCTGCTCTTCGAGCTCGATATCGGTGTCGACACAAATCGGCTGTTTGTATTGTTCACGCAGCCGGTCCATCAGCACCCGGTGTGCAATGCCGAACAGCCAGGACCGCAGCTTGGCGCCTTCGCGCAGACGGGAGATCCCGCGCAACACGCGCAGCCAGACTTCCTGCGCAGCGTCATCGGCGGCGGCGTCATTGCCTGAAAGCTGACGTGCATAACGCCACAACGGCTGATGCCAACGCGCGATCAGTTCATCAAAGGCCGGCCGTTCGCCGAGCTGACAGCGGATCACCAGCAATTCGTCAGCGAGCGGGTTGTGCATGGATGACTCACGGTGTGGGCTTGTCATCTTTCAGTGCGGATCGAGCCGACCTTTTCGAAGCGTGGCAGGGGCAAGGCGATGCGCGGGTCCAGGCCGGTTTCGCCGCGGACAAAGCGGCCCAACAGCGCTCTCATGGCTGCGTTCCCGAACACGTCGAACTGGTGCGCCGCGTTTTCCACGACGACCAAATGCGCCTGCGGCAGCGTGGCAGCGATTTCCTGTGCGTTTTCCACCGGCGTGCGTGCATCCAGGTCGCCCACCAGCATCAGCGTGGGGACCGGAACCGCGACCGGCTCACGGAACGCGTCCCCGATCTGCCGCGCGTTCCATGCAGCGTACAGATAGCGCCCCGGGAAATTCATCGTGTCGCCGAGCAGGGCGTTGCCGGCCTCGCCCTCGATCCGTGCGCTGCGCGCCGCACTCGCTCCGGAGCTCAGGTCCGTCATGTGCTTCATGGCTGAATCGATGCCGAATTGGCGCCGCAGCAAGAGGGTCAGCTGCGCCACGCGCCGGAAGTTGCCGGCACTCATCTCCTGCACGGTGGCGGGGAGTGTCGCGACCGCGCGCGGATCGCCGAGGGTTTGCGCGATCGCCCACTGCACGTCCATCGCCCCGATCACCACCTTGGCTTCCTGCCCGGTGGCCGGATCAGTCACAGCCACCTCCACCGGCGACTGCGCCAGCCCGGCGATGACGGCGTGCAGTTGCCCGGTCATCCCAGGCGCGCCCGCACGTTCGCCGATGCGCAGCAGCACCCGATCCACCTGCGACGGCAGCTTCCATGTGTGATCCGGCCCTTCCGGGCTGATCAAAACCATGCGCTCGACCGCGCCCGGGTGGCGCCGCGCAGTGGCCAGCGCCAGGTGGGTGCCATAGCTGCGGCCCCACAAGGTCACCTTGCCATAGCCGAAGGACTGGCGCACCGCATCGACGTCGTCGGCGCTTTCCTCGGTGTTGTAGGCCTCCAGGCGGATGCCGCGCCCACGCATCTCTGCGGCGACGGCACGCGCTGCTTGCTCCATCAAGGGCAGCCAGGCGGCGACCGAGGCCGGCCTGTCGAGTGGCAAGCCATAGCGCATCGTGGCGCGCAGATTCGGGGTGGAGGCGCCCACGCCACGCTGGTCGATGCCAACCAGGTCGCCATCGATGAATTCCGCCAGCGCCGCGCCACCATGCCTGGCCAGATCGATCACCTGCCTGACGCCGGAATCGCCGGGGCCGCCCGCCAGGATCACATGGGCCTTCTCGGCGTCGGCACCGGCACGCCGTACACGCACCACCGCCAATTCAACGGCAGGACCTTCCGGCTCTGAACGCAACTCCGGAACCCGCACGCGCCCGCGAGTAACCACGAACGCGGTGCCATCCGTGGCGATCAGTGGTGCATCCTGGGGATCGATGAGCGTAGTTGGCGCGGCTGTGCCCACCAGCGGCAGCCATAGCGCGAACACGGCGAAGCGGGGCGCCAGACGGGCCATGGAAATACCGGCATTGAGTTCCTTCATGAATCCTCCTCGTTGCAACCTGTAGTCGGAGGATCCACAAAAAGGTTCATCGCGCCGCGCGCCCAGGCCTGGCCTGGGCGCGCGGGCTCAGCCCGCAGGCCGACGACGGCTTTCGAGGAGGCGGATGCGCGCCTGCAGCTCGGCCAGCTCGCGATCACACTCCTGCGCCTTGATCGCCTCGATCTCGCCGTGGATGCGGCGCAGCTCCTGCAGTGGCGCGGACGCGGCCTGGGCCTCGGCCGGCTGCCGCTCGGCCATCTCGATCAACAGCTGGGTGATCACGCCCAGCTGGTCGCCGTAGCTCGCCACGTCGAAGGCCCGCGCCTCGATGCGCGCGTTGCCCGCCTGGGGTTTGATGCCGGCAAAGAACCAGTCCAGGCGCGGCTCGATGTCCTGCGCCACGTCGCCGCTGAAGGGCAGGCGCAACTGCGGCGCCCAGAGCCAAAACCATGGGAACATTCTTTTTCTCCCTTGCACGCCGAACGGCTGGCGTGTGGGGAGATGGTGGCGTACGGTCGCGCGCATGGCAAGCTCGCCTCCCGTCATGGCCCGCCGGCCACCATGCTGCTCACCGCGATTCCTAATTGGCTCTCTGAAAAATGCGTGATTGCAGGCAGTCGGTGATCCACATCGCAAGCCGGGCGTTAGCCCTGGCCAGCGTGGCACTGCTAGGGTTTGGCGGGTTCGGCGCGTCGGCCGAACCTTCGCCTGGCGCGCCGCAGGTCGTGACCTACCCTTCGTCCGGTGCCGCCGGAGACAAGCGCGGCGACTACTACGCCAGCCTGCTCAAGCTGGCCTTGGGCAAGGCGGATGGCCACTTCGCCGTGCAGCCCTCCGCGAAGCCGAGCGTGGCCGTGCGAGCCTTCGTAAGCATGGCCGCGGGGCAGGATATCGACGTCGTCTGGGCACCAACCACGGTCCAGCTCGAGCGCGACTATCTGCCCGTGCGGATCCCGGTCGACAAGGGCATCCTCGGCTGGCGCATCTTCCTGATCGGCGAGGACGACCGAGGCCAGTT
>NZ_JBFUMO010000210.1:0-9098 GCF_054049355.1 Roseateles sp. P5_E11
GACAAGAACGGCGCACTGCAAGCCGCCTGGGGCCGGAGCTTCCTCAACGACCGTGCGCACGTTGCCGTGAGCGTGGAACTCGTCCGTGAAAAGGGCGTGCCCTCACCCCGCTTTGGTGGCCAGGGCGCCAACGGCCGCACCTGGTTCAACAACCCGGCCTGGCAACAGCGCCCTACCGGCCAGACCACGGACGGCAGGCCGCAGCTGTTCGACATCCGCAACGCCCAACAGTTCCAGTACTCCAAGTACGGCTTGATCACCCAGGGCCCGCTGCAGGGTACCGCCTTCGGCAAGGACGGCGTGCCCTACAAGTTCGACTACGGCTCCAACGGCGTGCCCACCGGCACGGGTGCAGTGACAGGCTGCATCACACCCTTCTGCGTGGGCGGCGACCTCTCCGGCACCATCGGCGGCGGCACCACCATGGGCATGAACCTGCAGCGTCAGGTCTTCTACACCMGTGGTAGCTATGAGCTGGACGATGACAACGAGGTCTACTTCACGGTCAACCTGGCCAGGACCAACGCTCGCAACACGCCCAACCCCGGTTCGCCCAAGCTGGACAACTTGACCATCCAGTGCGAGAACCCCTACGTGCCGGCCTCCATCAAGCAGGCCTGCGTGGACAAGGGCATCACCAGCTTCAAGTTCGGCACGGCCTACGGCAACCAGCCCAAGGACATCGAGGTCAACCCGATCCGCGAACAGAAGCGGTTCGTGCTGGGTGCGACCGGCAAGGCTAGCGCGCTAGGCCAGACTTGGTCGTATGACGGCTACTTCGAGCACGGCGAAAACAGCATCGATCTGAAGGTCAGCAACATCATGCTGAACCCGCGCTTCAACGCCGCCATCGACGCCGTGCGCAATTCGTCCGGCCAGATCGTCTGCCGAAACGCCACCGCCGTGGCCGCGGGCTGCGCGCCGCTGAACATCATCGGCGATGTGCAGCAGGATCCGGCCGCGCTGGCCTATGTGTTCCCGGCCGTCGGTCCGCATCAGTTGTCGGTGCAGCGTCAGACGGTGGCCAGCTTCAACGTCAACGGCCAGCCGTTCTCGAACTGGGCAGGACCGGTGGCCGTCGCCTTCGGGGCGGAAGCTCGCAAGGAAGGTTACTGGGTGACGGGCGACCCCTACGGCAATGGCGTCTACCCCGCAACGCCCAATACGGCCGACTACCCGGCTGACCCGCTCCTCAACACCACTGTGGGCAACAACTGGTTCGCCGGCAACTACCACGCTGCGTCGGGCGCCTACAACGTGAAAGAAGGCTTCGTCGAAGTGAACGCTCCGATGTTCAAGTCCGACAGCCTGGGCGAGGCCAACCTCAACGCGGCCGTGCGTCGCACGCTCTACAGCACCGCCGGCGGCATCAACAGTTGGAAGATCGGCTCGACCTGGAAGACCGGGGTCGATGGCCTGCGCGTTCGCTACGTCGCCTCGCGTGATGTGCGTGCGCCGAATCTCTCCGAGCTGTTTGCCGCGCCGGTGGTCATCAACCAGGCCGTCAACTTCCAGGGCAACACCTACAACGTGCAGCAGCGCACCATCGGCAACGTCAACCTTCGCCCAGAGCTGGCCAACAACCGCATCCTCGGCCTGGTGTTGTCGCAGCCCAAGTGGGCGCCAGGCTTCAGTGCGTCGATCGACTACTTCGACATCAAGTTGAAGGACGTGATCTCCACCCTCGGAGCCCAGCAGGAAGTGGACCTCTGCGCTGCCGGCAACCAAGAGATCTGCGCCGCGATGGATCTTGTCAGCCCCGTGAAGTACGTGACGCTGCAGGCCTTCAATCTGGCCAGGATGCGCAGCAAGGGCTTCGACATGGAAGCTCTCTACCGATTCAACCTGGCCAGCGTCAATCTGCCCGGCAAGCTCACGCTGCGTGGCCTGGCAACGCACACCAACAGCTTCCTGGTCACATCGGGCATCGTGGGCACCATCCCGGCCGAGCGCGCAGGCGTCAACCTCGGCGACACGCCGACGTGGAAGGCCCAGTTCTCGCAATCCTGGGAAGGCGAAAAGGCCAGCTTCACGGTGGGCCAGCGCTGGGTCAGCAATGGCGTCTACAGCAACGAGTTCATCGAGTGCCAGACCACCTGCCCAGTCTCTACCGCCCAGCACCAGACCATCGACAACAACCACATGAAGGGCGCTTTCTATTGGGATCTCGCCGGCAACTACAAGATCAACAAAAACATCACCGCCTACTTCAAGATCGACAACGTCACCGACGTCGCGCCGCCCAACGCCCCGGGCACCAACACCGGCTATGGCGTGAACCCCTCGCTGTTCGACGTGCTGGGCCGCCAGTACCGCGTGGGCGCCCGCATGACGTTCTGACGCCGGTCGCGTCCTACAGCGGCGGCCGGCGCATGCCGCGAGACTTCGCGCATGCGCTGGCTTGATCAGATCCGACCGCTGGGACGCGTGCTGAAGCTGACCTTCGACGGCTTCCTCGACGACCGCGGCCCGCGCATGGGCGCGGCACTCGCCTACTACACGCTGTTCTCGCTGGCACCGCTGCTGCTCATCGTCGTGTCCGTGGCCGGCCTGGTCTGGGGCGGCGAGGCGGTGCGCGGCGAGCTCTTCGACCAGCTCGCCGCGCTGCTCGGCGCGACGGCCGCCTCGACAGTCGAAAGCATGCTGAAGTCGGTCTCCTGGCCGGCCGGCGGCTGGCTCAGCACGGTTGTCGGGCTGGGGCTGATGCTGGTCGGTGCGACGACGATGTTCGCCGAGCTACAGGATGCGCTGGACACCATCTGGCGCGTGCCGGCCCGCCCGGTGCAAGGCTGGCTGAACTGGCTGCGCGCGCGCCTGCTGAGCTTCGGCCTCATCTTTGGCCTGAGCTTTCTGCTGCTGGTGTCGCTGCTGCTGGACGCCGTCATGTCGGCCGCCCAGACCTGGTGGCAGCCCTGGTTCGGCGACTGGCTGCGCGTCGCTGCTCTGGCCAACACGGTGTTCAGCCAGGGCCTGGTGGTGGCCGTGTTCGCGCTGATCTTCAAGTGGATGCCACGCGTTCACGTCGCCTGGCGCGACGTGCTGCTCGGCGCCTTCGTCACGGCGGGCCTGTTTGCCCTGGGCCGCTATGGCATCGGCGCCTATCTGCAGCGCAGCGGCGTCGCCTCGGGCTTTGGCGCCGCGGCCTCGGTGGTGGCCCTGCTGGTGTGGGTGTACTTCTCGGCGCAGATCCTGTTGATCGGCGCCGAGTTCACCTGGGCCTACGCAAGAGTGTTGGGTTCGCGACGGGAAACGGAAGAAGCTCGTGCAAACTTGCGCACCGATTCCCAGACCGCGACGCGATGACGACCACCACCACCGACGACGGCCTCAAGCTCCACCTGCGCCACTGGCCCACCACCGCGGCTTCCGCACGCGGCCAGTTGCTCATCTGCCATGGCCTGGGCGAACACATCGAGCGCTATGCCCATGTCGCCGCGGCACTGAACGCGGCCGGTTGGGATGTGCACGGCTGGGACCACCGCGGCCACGGGCGCAGCGATGGACGCAAGGGCGACATCCCCGCGCACGACGCGCTGCTGCGCGACACGGCACGCGTCATCGACGCCGTGCGCCAGCCGGGCAAGCGTTTCGTGCTGCTCGGCCACAGCATGGGCGGGCTGATCGCCGCGCGCTTTGCAGCGGAGGCGCTGACAGGCAAGCCCGCGGCCTGGAGCCGGCCGCTGGATGGCCTGGTGCTGTCTTCCCCCGCGCTGGATGCGGGCCTGTCCGGTTTTCAGAAGCTGCTGCTTGCCGCGGCGGGATCGCTCGCCCCGGGCCTGGCCGTCAGCAACGGCCTCAAGCCCGAATGGATCAGCCGCGACACCGCCGTCGTCAAGGCCTACGCGACCGACCCGCTGGTGCATGACCGCATCACGGCGCGGCTGACGCGCTTCATCGTCGACAGCGGCGCCCGTGCCATTGGCGACGCACCGCGCTGGAAGCTGCGCACGCTGCTGATGTGGGCCGGCGCGGACCGCTGCGTGTCACCGCGCGGCAGCGAGGCCTTTGCGTCTGGCGCACCCGCCAATGTCGTCGCCACCAAGCCCTGGCCCGGCCTCTTCCACGAGATCTTCAACGAGCCCGAGAAGGCCGAGGTGCTGAAGACGCTTACCGATTGGCTGAACGCGTAAGCGCGTCAAGCCGGTCGACGATGAGCTCCAATCTCAGCAGCGGGTTGTCCATCACCATCAGCCGCTGGCGCGCCTCGACCGGCATGGGCAGCAGCTCGGCCCAGCGGTTGGCCAGCCAGCCCGCGTCGTCCCACTGGTAGGGCGGCTGCACGGGCAGGTCGTCCGCGGCGCCGCGGGCCTTCCAGCCGGCGAGCAGGTCCTGCAGTTGCTGAGCGGCCTGGCGCAGATCGTCTGGCACCGGCACCGCGACGTCGCCGGCCAACAGCTCAAGCCGGCCGACCCACAGGCCATGGCTGAGGTTGCGCGAGCCCTGCACGCGAAAGCGCTGTGTGCCGCAGATGCGGATGTTGATGAGGCCGGCCTGCGCGTGCTCGAAATCCTCGATGCGGGCCAGCGTGCCGACGTCGTGAAAAGCCTCGGCCCGAAAGCCCTCGCCCTCGCGCCGGCGCACCTCCTCGCCCGAAGTCAACGCCACGATGCCAAAGGGCTCGCCGCGCGCATGGCAGCGCTGCACCATGTCCAGGTAACGCGGTTCGAAGATGCGCAGCGCCAGATGGCCGCCGGGAAAGAACACCGAGCGCAGCGGGAACAGCGGCGTCTCGACATCCATAGCTTCAGCGGGTCTTCTCGGCGATGCGCTGGCGCAGGATCGGCAGGATCGCCTGCGCTGCCTCGCGACCGGCCTGCACCGCACGGCGCCGCGCCGTGAAGTCGGCGCTGCCCACGCCATCGAGCCTGGGCCGGATGACGACGTCGGCGTCGCGCAGCTCGAACATGTTGATGCTGCGCCCCATGATGGAAAAGGTCTGCATCAGCATGCGAAAGGCGTCGCCCGGCGGGTCCTTCTCGGGCGGCGAGGTGATGTCCACCGCGACGACGAGCTGCGCGCCCATTTCCCTGGCAAAGCGCACCGGCACCGGTGACACCAAGCCGCCGTCGACAAATTCGCGCTGGCCGATGCGCACCGGCTGGAACACGGCCGGTACCGCGCTGGAGGCACGGACAGCCGTGCCGGTGTCGCCGCTGCGGAACAGGATGGAAGAGCCGTCGGACAGGTCAGTGGCGACGATGCCCAGCGGCACCACCATCTGCTCAATGTTCTTGCCGCCGGTCTTGTCGCGGATGAAGCGCGCCAGCGCCTCGCCGCGGATCAGGCCGCGCAGCGGGAAGGACCAGTCGGTGATCGCGCCCTCGTCCATGGTCTCGGCCAGCGTCTGCATCTCCTTGCCGGTCTTGCCCGAGGCGTAGAGCGATGCGACGAGGCTGCCGGCCGAGGTGCCGGCGACCAGGTCGACCTTGATGCCGTTCTCTTCGAACACCTGGATGACGCCAATGTGGGCAAAGCCGCGCGCGGCGCCGCCGCCCAGGGCCAGGCCGATGCGTGGCGGTTTCGGGGCTGGCTTGATGACGGGTGGCGGCTCAGGCGGCGGCGTCGGGACGACGACGACCGGCGGCTGGGGTGGCTGGCTGGGCAGCACGGAACAACCGGCCAGCGCCACAAGGGAGGCCGCAAGCCAGGCACGGCGGATCAGGACAGGATTCATTTCAAGGCAGAGGGAGCGCGGCGCACGATAACCGAGGCCGATCAGGCCAGCTTGTAGCTTTGCAGATGGATGGAGGTCTCGGTGCCGGCGATGCCCTTGATGAGGCGCACCCGCTCCAGCACGTCGGCCAGTTCCTGCAGGCTGGAGCTGCGGATCTCGGCCAGCAGGTCCCAGCGGCCGTTGGTGTCGAAGAGGCCCGTGATGCCGGGCTCGCCGAGCAGCATGGCCACCACCTCGCGCGTGCGGTTGCCTTCAACCGTGATGCTCATCCATGCCGTGATCTGGTCGGGCACCGAGTCGGGCCGCAGGCGCACCGTGTAGCCGGTGATGACGCCGCTGTCTTCCAGCCGCGCGATGCGGTTGGTGACGGTGCCGCGCGAGACCTTGAGCTTGGCCGCGAGCGTGGCGACGCTGGCTCGGGCATCGGTGCGCAGCAGGGCGAGGAGTTGCTGGTCAAGGGCATCCATTTTGATCAATTCGGCAATTTCCACTGCCATTTTGCCAAATCGCGATGCATTACGTGGCAAGAGTTGAGCTTCTGTTTGGCACATGGCCCCGGAAGAATCGCCTCAACACATTCCGCGAGACTGCCATGACCACCGTCCTCACCACCCAAGACGTCGCCCGCCTTGTCCAACGTGTCGGACTTCCTGATTTACTTCGCCGCCTCGTCAGCTACCTCGAATCCGACTACCTGCGCTGGGCCGAATTCGACAAGACGCCCCGTGTCGCCGCCCATTCACAAGACGGCGTCATCGAGCTGATGCCCATCGCCGACGCCAGCCTCTACAGCTTCAAATACGTCAACGGCCACCCCAAAAACCACCGCTTCGGCCTGCCGACCGTGATGGCTTTCGGCGTGCTCGCCGACGTGGCGACCGGCGCCCCCGCCCTGCTCTCCGAGCTGACCCYGACCACCGCCATGCGCACCGCCGCCACCTCGGTCATGGTGGCCAAGCGCCTGGCCCGCCCCGACAGCCGTGTGATGGCCCTGATCGGCAACGGCGCCCAGAGCGAGTTCCAGGCCCTGGCCTTCCACCACCTGCTCGGCATCCGCGAGCTGCGCCTCTACGACATCGACCCGGCCGCCACGGCCAAGCTGGTGCACCACCTTCAGCAAACGCCCGGCCTCACGCTGACCGTGTGCGCCTCCACTGCGGAGGCGGTCAAGGGGGCCGACATCGTCACCACCGTGACCGCGGACAAGACCAACGCCACCATCCTGACGCCGGACATGATCGAGCCCGGCATGCACATCAACGGCGTCGGCGGCGACTGCCCGGGCAAGACCGAGCTGCACCGCGGCGTGCTGGAGATGGCCCGCGTGGTCTGCGAGTTCGAGCCACAGAGCCGCATCGAAGGCGACATGCAGCAGATGCCGGCCGATTTCCCCGTCACCGAGTTCTGGCGAGTGCTCGCCGGCCAGGCCCCGGGCCGCGAGTCGGCCAGYCAAGTCACCGTGTTCGACTCGGTCGGCTTCGCGCTGGAGGACTTCTCCGCGCTGCGCCTGCTACGCGACGTGAGCAATCAGCTTGGCCTGGGCGCGCCGCTGGACCTGATCCCGCAGATGGCCGACCCCAAGGATTTGTTCGGCGAACTGCATCTGACCCACCAGCTTCAGGTGGCTTAGGGCCTGTTCACGCTACGGGAATCGGTGCGATCCCCGTAGCGTGAACAGGCCCTGACGTCCGTAACTTTCACGACGCCTCTTCGCTAGCGCGCGCCCCAGAATCGGTGGCGCACGCTGCCGGAGGGCTCGCATGGGATCTGCCGCTCGACTGACCCGCCACTTTTGGCCACTGGGTCTGCTGCCCGCGCTGGCCGCGGCCGAGCCACTTCCCGCCGATCCGCTGGAGCGCCAGTGCTGGCTGTCACACACGGCCCAGCGCACGGCCCTCGACCTGCGTGAGCCGGTCTCGGTGCACTTCAGCAACGTCAAGACCGGCTACCGCGTGCGCTCGCCCTTCTGGGTGGAGTTCGGCATCCGTGGCATGGGCGTCATTCCGGCCGGCAATGCCAACGAGAAGGCCGGCCACCACCACATCCTCATCGACACGCCGCTGCCGCGCGACCACACCGCACCCATCCCCTTCTCCAATACGCACAAGCATTTCGGCAAGGCCCAGACCGGCACCGAGATCGACCTGCCGCCGGGCCGCCACACCATGCGGCTGCTGTTCGCCGACCACGCCCACAAGCCCTATTTCGTCTTCAGCAATGAGATTGCCATCGTGGTCGTGGGCAAGCGCGCCGACGCCCCGGCGCCCAAGGTCGTTGCGGGTGACCGCGACACCTGCGAAGCCTGGTACGAGGACCTGCGCGCCGCGCCACGCGCCTCAGCCGGCCGCGAGGTCTATGTGAAGAACCTGCGCGATGAAGAGGCGGTGTCGAGCCCCTTCACGCTGTCCCTGGGCGTGCTCGGCGCCAGCCTGGGCGTGGCGCCGGCCGGCACCGCCATCAAGGACACGGGGCATTTCCGCCTCAGCTTTGCGCCCAAGGGCGGCGGCAATGCGGTGCGCCAGAACCTCGTCGACGGCCGCACCGAGGCCATCGTCGACCTGCCCCTGGGCGAGTACGAAGCGGTTGTCAGCCTGCACGACGGCGCCGGAGAGCCCCTGCTCAAGGCCGCGCCGCTGAAGTTCAGCGTCACCCGTCACGACAGGTAGGCGCCAACGTCCTCCACGTCGATCAGCGCTGCCGCCATGAAGCGCCGCGCATAGGTCAGGCACACGCCCGAGCGCAGGAAAAGTTCAAACAGGCCCGGGTCAAGATGGCCCTCGGCCACCATGCGCCGCATGAGGCCTAAGGCCTCGGACAGGCGCTTGCCCGGCTTGTAGGGCCGGTCATCGGCCGTCAGTGCCTCGAAGACATCCGCAATGGCCATCATGCGGGCCTGCGGGCTCATCTGTGCGCCGGTCAGGCCGCGCGGGTAGCCCTTGCCGTCCATGCGCTCATGATGGCCACCCGCGATCTCGGGCACCTCGCGCAGATGCTTGGGGAAAGGCAGCTCGTGCAGCATCTTCAGCGTCTGCACGATGTGGTCGTTGATCTTGTAGCGCTCCTCCTCCGTCAGCGTGCCACGGGAGATCGTGAGGTTGTGCAGCTCGCCGCGGTGGTAGAGGTGTTCGGGCTGCTTGAGTTTGAAGCCCCAGCGGTTGTCACCGCCCAGTTGGTCGGTGGCGGGGCGCGACAGGATGTGCTCGGGCCGGTCCTGCAGCAGGCGCTCAGGAGCAGGCAGCGGCKGGCGCGGTTTGGGCTGGCGGCGCAGCTCCTCGATGGACAGGCCGAGCGTGTCGTCGAGCGTGCGCAACCAGCGCCTCTCGCCGATGCGGCGCAGCCGGGCAACGGCTTCGGGGTCCAGCGTTTCGCCACCCACATTGCTGGTCGCGACGAAGGCGTAGTCGGCATCCAGTTCGCCCTGGAC
>NZ_JBFUMO010000211.1:0-9071 GCF_054049355.1 Roseateles sp. P5_E11
CAACGAGCACTTCGAGGGCGGCTATCTGTTCCGCAATGCGCTGATCCTGGAGATGGTGCCGCCGGCCAACGAGGGCGAGGCCTGGAAGGTCAAGTACGCCTGGCAGGACGCCGGCGTGTCCATGGCCGACACCGAGATCGCGGCCAAGCAGCTGAAGTCGGGCCGCATCGAGGTCAGCGTGCCTTTTGACAGCAGCGCGGTCGCCACCAACGGCAAGATGAAGCCCACCAACCCCGGCATCCGCGGGCGGCTGCGCTTCGAGATCGAGGGCTGGAACGTGGACGCGAGCTGAGTCAGCGAAGGCGACGGCGCCAGGCCAGGCCGGCGGCGCCGGCCAGCAGCAGCGCCCAGCTGGCAGGTTCGGGCACGGCGGTAATCTGGTAGACGAAGCTGTGGTCGTTGTAGTTGAAATCACCGCCGCTGGGCAGGTCCTCGAAGGCGAGGTTGGTGCCGGCCGGCACCTTGGCGTCGCCGGCAAACGGCGCGGCCCAGACATGGTTGACGCCATCGCTGTTCAGGCTGACGTCGCTGTAATAGCGCGCCGCACCGCTGTTGGCATCGATGAAGAACACCAGGCTGTCACCGGCCGACACGGCGCCCAGCACAAAGGTCTGGCCATAGGCGCTGGCATGGTTATCCAGGCCGGGCGTGCCGTCGACGCCGTTGATGCGCGCGCCGACGAGGTTGGTGAAGCCGCCAGCCGCGCCGGTGTAGTAGGCCACCAGCAGGCCGCTGGTGGCCGCCGTGAAGCTGCTGGGTGGCGCCGGCGTGCCGGGCGTCGGGTAGACGGCAGGGTTGGCCTGGGCGGCCAGGCTCAGCAGCGCGGCGGAGGCCACCAACAACAGACGTTTTGCAGCGGTCTTCATCAACAGTCTCCTCGTCGATTGGATGTGAGGTTAGCGGATTGGATAGCGCTATCACCAGCCCCTAACTCGTGGACAAATTCGTGAGCAAACCGCGCGCCTGCGTAAAGCGCGAAGCCCCGGGTTTCCCTGGGTTAAATTCGGCATCAAGGCGCGGCGCTCGGCCAGCTGGCCGGCGCTCACGCAAAGTGAAGCAGTCGCGAGGCGTGAAGCGCATGAGTCAGATGGGTGGTCGAGTCTTGGAATGCATGAGCCGCGGGGCGCTGGCCCTGCTGCTGTCGGCGGCATTGAGCGCCGACGCCGCCCCGCCGGTGCCCCCCGCCGATGCCGACCTCGCCGTGCAGGCCCGCGACGCCTGGGTCAAGCGCGACCGCAAGCGCCTCACGGCCTTCGTCGAGGCGGCTCGCGCCCAGAACCATCCGCTGGCCGGCTGGGTCGAGTACTTCGACCTGAATGCCCGCCTGAGCGAGGTGCGCCAGCCCGAGATGGACGCCTTCTACGCCCGCTATCCCGGCAGCTATGTCGAGGACAGGCTGCGTAACGACTGGCTGCTGGAACTGGGCCACCGCCGCGACTGGGCCAATTTCAGGCGCGACCATGCCAGCTATCAGATGCGCGACGACCGCGAGGTCGCCTGTTACGTCATGCTGGCGGATCATGTCGCCGGCACCAAGGTCGATGCCGACGCCGCCCGCACCGCGTGGATGACCCAGAAGGACGGCGATGACGGCTGCCAGCAGCTCGCGGCCGCCATGGTCGAGGCCGGCCAGTTCAAGCCCGACACCCTGTGGGCCAAGGCCCGCCTGGCCACTGAGCAGGGCCGCCTGCGCGCCGCGCGTCAGGCCGTCGCCCTGCTTTCAGCCAAGCCCCTCGACCAGAAGCTCGCCGAGCTGCAGGACAACGCCGGCCGCTACCTGACGCGCAAGGCCCGCACCTCGCCGCGCCCCGAGGCGGAGCTGACGGCGCTGGCCCTGGCCCGCGTCGCCGGCAACGACCCCGATCAGGCCGGCGACCTGCTGCAGGACAAATGGAGCAAGCTGCCCGCCGACCTGCAGGCCTGGCTGTGGGCGCAGATCGGCCGCCAGTCCGCGCTGCGCCTGCAGGACGACGCCCTCGCCGCCTTCGCTCGCGCCGAGAAGCTCGCGCCCGACCTCCCCTGGACCGACGACGCCCTGGCGTGGCACGCCCGCGCCGCGCTGCGCGCCCGCCAGCCGGCCGCAGCCCTGCGCGCGATCGAGCGCATGACGTCGATCGAGCAGCGCGACCCGGCCTGGGTCTACTGGAAGGCCCGCGCCACGCGGCAACAGGGCGACCAGCCGGCCGCTCGTGCCCAGCTCGCCGCGCTGGCGACCACGCCACTGAACTACTTCGGCCGCCTCGCCGCCGAGGACATCGGCCTGCCCACGCCGCTGCCGCCCGCGCCCGCGCCGCTGACGACCGAGGAGCGCCGCGCCGCGCGCAGCCACCCCGGCCTGACCCGGGCCTTGTCGCTGATCAACCTCGGCCTGCGCAGCGAGGGCGTGCGCGAATGGAATTTCTCGCTGCGCGGCATGGGCGACCGCGCCTTGCTGGCCGCCGCCCAGGAAGCCTGCGACCGTGAGGTCTGGGACCGCTGCATCAACACCAGCGAGCGCACCAAGGCCGAGATCGACATCGCCCAGCGCTACCCCACGCCGCATCGCGTCGAGTTGCAGCGCGAAGCGCAGGCCGCCGGGCTCGACGCCGCCTATGTCTACGGCCTGATCCGCCAGGAATCGCGTTTCGTGCTGGACGCACGCTCGCACGTCGGTGCGGCCGGCCTGATGCAGGTCATGCCCGCCACCGCCAAATGGACGGCCAAGAAGGTGGGCCTGAACTACAACGCCGAGTTGATGCACGATCGCGACTTCAACCTGCGCATCGGCACCAACTACCTGAAGCTGGTACTGGACCGCTTCGAAGGCGCCCAGGCCCTGGCCGCGGCGGCCTACAACGCCGGCCCCGGCCGCCCCGCGCGCTGGCGCGATGGCCCCGTCATCGACGCGGCCATCTGGGCCGAGAACATTCCGTTCAACGAGACGCGCGACTATGTGCGCAAGGTGCTGCTCGGCGGCGCCATCTACGCCCAGGTGCTGGGCCTGCCAGCCACCAAGCTGCGCGAGCGCCTGGGGCAAAGCATCGGGCCTGCCGGCGCACGCGATGCCGACGTCAGCGACGTGCCGCCCGCAGCGGTGGGGGAGTCCAAATCATGAGCCTGTCCGTATTGGTCCTGGGCGGCAGCGGCTTTGTCGGCCGCGCCTTGTGCGAACAGCTGACGCGCCGCCTCGGCGCCGAGGCTCGCGTCACCGTGCCCACGCGCCGCCTGCCGCATGCGCAAGCCGTGCAGAGCCTGCCAGGCGTCACCGTCGTGCAGGCCGACGTGTTCCACGACCTGCCAGACCTGGTGAGAGGCCATGACGCCGTCGTCAACCTCGTCGCCATCCTGCAGGGCAGCATGGCCGCCTTCGAGCATGTGCATGTCGAGTTGCCCAAGCGCATTGCCGCGGCCGGTGCGAAGCGCCTCGTGCATGTCAGCGCCCTGGGTATTGGTGGGGGGATGAGCGAGCATGCGCCGTCGCGCTATCTGCGCAGCAAGGCCGCTGGCGAAGCTGCGCTGCAGGTCGCGGCGCAGACCCATCCGCTGGAGCTGACGCTGCTGCGCCCCTCGCTGGTTTTTGGCGACGGCGACAAGAGCGTCAACCTGTTCGCGCGGCTGCAGGGCTTGTTCCCGGTGATGCCGTTGGGCGGGGCGAATGCGCGGCTGCAGCCGGTGTGGGTGCAGGACTTGGCCCGTGCCCTCGTCGAGACGCTGCTGCGCCGCGAGACCATCGGCCAGACCTACGAGATCGCCGGCCCGCGTGAACTGACGTTGGCCGAGCTGGTACGGCTGGCCGGCCGCGTTGCGGGCTGCGAGCGGCCCATCCTGCGCCTGCCCGGCGCGCTGGCGACGCTGCAAGCCCTCTTCATGGAATGCCTGCCCGGCGAGCCGCTGCTGTCGCGCGACAACCTCGCATCGCTCACCGTGCCCAATGTACCGAGTGGCAAGCTGCCGGGCCTGGCGGAACTGGGCATTCAGGCCAGTTCGCTGGAGGCCGTGCTGCCGACTTATCTGTCGCCTGACGGCGGCGTTGCACGTCTGGACGCCTGGCGCGCCAGGCGCTGAGCGCGCATCAATCCGTTGCGGATTGCTCATCCCCGGCGCAGCAGCGGCTGTTTAAGCTCGCCGGCTCAACGCGAAAGGTGTCATGAAGCTCTACATCGGCAACAAGAACTACTCGTCCTGGTCCATGCGCAGCGGTGTGCTGCTGGCGGCCTTCGGCATTCCGTTTGAAGAGGTCAAGCTGCGCTTCGACTTCACGCCGGACTCGGAATGGACCCGCGTCATCGCCGGCATCACGCCGACCAAGCGCGTGCCCGTGCTCGTCGAGGACGACGGCTTCACGGTCTGGGAGACGCTGGCCATCGCCGAGTACATCGCCGACCGCCATCCCGAGCACGCCATCTGGCCGCGCGATGTGAAAGCCCGCGCGCGGGCGCGCAGCCTGTGCGCCGAGATGCATGCCAGCTTCATGCGACTGCGCACGGTTTGCCCGATGAACATCGAGGTCTTCTTCCCCGACGTCGGCGCCAAGCTCTGGGCTGAGGACGAGGCCCTGCGCGCCGACGTGGCGCGGCTGGATGCGGCGTGGAGCGGTGCGCTGGCCAGCAGCGGGGGACCTTTCCTGTTCGGCGAGTTCAGCGCGGCGGATGCCTACTTTGCGCCGGTAGCGGTGCGGCTGAGCCGCTTTGGCCTGCCGGTGTCGGAAGCGGCTGCGACGTATCGCGATTCGCTGCTGGCACACCCGGCGGTAGAGGACTGGATCGCGGACTCGATGCGTGAACAGGATTTCATCGTCGAGGACGAGCCTTACCGCAAGAGCCGCTGACCATGTTGGAGTTGCGTCCCAGCTGTGAGCATTGCGCGGTTGCGCTGCCGCCGGAGTCGACAGCGGCGCGAATCTGCAGCTTCGAGTGCACCTTCTGCGTGGGCTGTGCGGAAGGCCTGCTCGGCAATGTCTGCCCCAACTGCGGCGGCGGCTTTGTGCCGCGGCCGGTGAGGCCAGCGCGAAACTGGAAGGGCGGGAACTATCTTGGGGATTATCCGGCAAGGACGGTGCCGAAGTTGAGGCTGGTGGATTTGGAGGCGCATGCGGCGTTGGTGGAGTCGCTGCAAGGGTTGCCGCCGGAGGAGCGGTAGGACGCTTTTGCGAAGAGCGCCACTGATCGATGCATTGCCGGGAGTCCGTCCCGGCGGCCGGATAACTTTCTTCTGCGGCGCCAGAAGAAAGTCATCAAAGAAGAGGCGCTGAACCGCACTCGAGCACCACGCTGCCAAGAGCGACGCGCGAAAACGCTCGGTGGATTGCGCGTAGACGCGACCCGCTGCGCTCTCGCCCACCACTTGTCACGAGCCGGATTCATCGCACCAGCATCCCGTTCGACGCGCGGCTGCACGCCGGGCTCATCAAAACAGCCCAATGCAGCGTCGCTCGGGCGACGCGGCTGTTCCGTATTTCCTGATGAGCCCGGCGTGCAGCCGGCGTTAAGCGGCTTGAAGGGGCGATGGATGGCGCTCGGCACAAGTGGTGGGCGAGAGCGCAGCGGCTCGCTTCGGCGTGCGGCCCAGTTCGAGCAACGCGAGCGCCTCATCCCACTCGAGTGCGGATTGCATTGAGCGCTCCTCTTTTGGTGACTTTTCTCTGGCGCGTCAGAGAAAAGTTACCCGCCCTGCCGGGGCGGACTCCCGGCTCACTGCACCGAGTCATGAGGTACTGGGCAAAGGCCTCCTCAAAACTCCACCACCGAGCGAATGCTCTCTCCTCTTCGCATCAACTCAAACCCCTCGTTGATCCTCTCCAGCGGCAACTTGTGCGTGATCAGCTCATCGATCCTTACCTTGCCTTCCATGTACCAGTCGACGATCTTCGGCACATCCGTCCGGCCACGCGCGCCACCAAACGCCGAGCCTTCCCACTTGCGCCCCGTCACCAACTGGAACGGCCGCGTCGCGATCTCCGCTCCCGCCGGCGCCACGCCGATGATGATGCTGCGCCCCCAGCCCTTGTGCGTGCATTCCAGCGCCTGGCGCATCAGCTGCACGTTGCCGACGCATTCGAAGGAATAGTCCGCGCCGCCGTCGGTCAGCTGCACGATGTGGTCCACAACATTGCCCACGTCCTTGGGATTCACGAAGTCCGTCATGCCGAACTGCCGCGCCATCGCCTCGCGCGCCGGGTTGATGTCCACGCCGATGATCTTGCCGGCGCCCACCATCTTCGCGCCCTGGATGACGTTCAGGCCGATGCCGCCGAGGCCGAAGACCACCACGTTGGCGCCCGCCTCCACCTTGGCCGTGAACAGCACGGCACCCACGCCGGTCGTCACACCGCAGCCGATGTAGCAAACCTTGTCGAAGGGCGCATCAGGCCGGATCTTGGCCAGCGCAATGCCGGGCACGACGATGTGGTTCGCGAACGTGCTGGTGCCCATGTAGTGAAAGATCGGCTCGCCGTTCAGCGAGAAGCGCGAGGTGCCGTTGGGCATCAGCCCCTTGCCCTGGGTCGAGCGGATGGCCTGGCAGAGATTGGTCTTGCGGCTCAGGCAGAACTTGCACTCGCGGCATTCGGGCGTGTAGAGCGGAATGACATGGTCGCCGGCTTTGAGCCAGGGCACCTTGCTCTCCAGCACGACGCCCGCGCCCTCGTGGCCGAGCACGGCCGGGAACAGGCCTTSGGGGTCAGCGCCCGACAGCGTGAAGTCATCGGTGTGGCAGATGCCGGTGGCCTTGACCTCAACCAGCACCTCGCCGTCGCGCGGGCCTTCCAGGTCCAGGGTTTCGATGCTCAGCGGTTGGCCGGCCTTCCAGGCGACGGCGGCGCGGGTCTGGATGCTCATTTCGGTTCTCCTGCAGGGGTTTGAAGTCGGGTCAGTGCGGCGACGAATTCGCGCGCTTCAAGGCGGCACAGCCTGAGCCGGCGCAGCAGCCAGGGCGTCAGGTCCTGCTGGCCGAGATGCTCGGGCCAGGCGCCCGCGTCTCCATCGGGCGTCTCCGCCGGGTCGGTGCCCGTCATGGGCTCGCCCTTGAGCACATCCACGCAGGCTTTGCGCGCCAGCGGCAGTGCGGTCTCGGCCTTGGCGGCGTCCAGCCGGGCCGTGCGGCGCTGCACCTGGTGCTGCACCGCGCCGAGCAGCGCCATCAGTCGATAACCATGGCTCAAGGCCGACTCGATCTCGGCCTCCGGCAGGCGCACGCGCTCCGGTTCGACACGCGTGCGCTGGGCGGCCGCGGCAAGAGCGGCCAACGCCGTGTACGCCTGCTGGCGCGACAGGCGCTGGGCGGTCTGTTCTTCGGCGCTGGGCATCCAGCGCAGCATGTTGGCCGAATGCCGTGCCAGCGCACCGCGCAATTGCGCCCCCAACCTCGGCACCGCGGCGCGTTCCCATGACGGCAGCACGAAGCTGAACAGCCAGGCCAGGCCGGCGCCGATGACGGTGTCGGCCAGGCGTTCGGCGATGAAGGGGTCGCTGCCGGGCGCCAGCATCAGCGGCTGCAGCAGGGCCATCAGCGTCGCGGCCGTCGCCGCGACACGGTAGCGGCGGTTCACATAGGCATGGGCCGTGCCCACGGCCGCGATGAAGCACAGGCTCAGCAGCGGCGTCCAGCTCACGTGCGCCAGCAGCAGCACGAGCAGGCAGCCCTGCACGGTGCCGATGATGCGTTCGTTGCGGCGCGACAGCGTCTGCTCCAGGTTGCCGCGCAGCACAACGGCCACGCTGAGCATCAACCAGAAGGGGTGAGCCGCCCAGGGCAGGGCCGCACCCAGCGCATAGGCGAACGACAGCGCCAGCGCCGAGCGCAGCGCATGGCGCATGACGCCGGATTGCAGGTTCAGATGAGGTTTCAGCGCCGCCAGCGGCCAGCCCTCGGGCGACACGAAGGGCGCGAGGCGCTCGGGTGTCCAGGGGCTGTCGGGGTTGTCCGCGGCAGTCTGGCGGGCCACCATGGCGCTGACGTCGTCCAGCATGTGGCCGACGCGCGACGCCAGCGCCGACGAGAGGTGGGTGCGCGAGTCGCCAGCCGGCGCGCTGACATCGGCCAACCGCGCCGCCAACTGCGCCCGCCAGGCGTCGGCCGACACCTCGGGCAGCGGTGCGCCATAGGCCACGGTGTCGGCCAGGGCTGCGAGCACGTCGGCGAGGTGGCGCAGCGCGTCGGCCAGCGCGGCGCGCCACTGGCGGCCTGGGAAGTCCTGGCCCAGCAGCTCCGTGTCCAGCCGGCTGGCCAGCAGCAGGTCGCGCAGCTCGATGAGGCCAAGCACGAGGTCGGTCTGGCGGCGGCTGCGCGGTGAGCGCCGTGCGGCAAAAACCTGGTCGCGCGCGGCCTGCAATGCATCGGCGAGCAGCACATCATCGGCAATGGAGGCACGGATGTTCGCCTCGGCGCCGCCCACCGCGCCGGCAATGCGCTGGGCACGCGAACGCAGCCGCTTCTCGGTGGCGCGCAGTGCCGTAGCCAGTGCCAACTCGCGCAGCCGGTGGCGCAGCACGACCGCGCTGCCGCGCGCCCAGCCGGCATAAACGCAGCCGCCCAGGCCCACCCAGAGCGCGTGCTCCAGCGGCGACGTGGCGCCGGCCGTGCGGTCCCAGGCCATCGCGAAGACCATGGCCAGCACCGGTGCGAACGACAGCGGCCCGGCACGCAGGCCCCAGGCCAGGGCCATCAACGACAGGAAGGTGACGACGGCGATCAGGCCGACGGTCAACGCGAGCGAGTGGTCCGTCAGTCCGACCAGCAGCGTCACGAGCGCCGCGGCGGCCGCTGCCGGCAACACGCGCGGCAGCACGCGCTGGGGCGGGTTGGGCAGATCGGTCAGGCTGGCGCAGACGGCGCCACCGACGGCCGCCAGGCCCGCCGTCTCGCCAAACAGCGCGCCGACGGCGAGATGCGTGGCTGCCACGCCCAGGGCCACGCTGAGGCCATTCAGATGGGCCGCCTCCAGGCGCTTGATGAATCTCACTTGACGAACAGCTCCATGACACGGCGCTCGCTGGCCGGCAGCTCATGCACCGAGAACCAGCCCGACTTTTCGGGCCGGTAGACGTATTGCGGTGCCGCGTTGCCGGCGATGCGCTGCTTCAGCGGCGCGAGAG
>NZ_JBFUMO010000212.1:0-9022 GCF_054049355.1 Roseateles sp. P5_E11
TTTCGCCGATGGTTTCCTTCTTCACGCGCAGGCCGGTCAGCAGCGCCGCCGAGATGACGGGCGACATCTCGCCGGCCATGATGCGGCGCATCAGCGTCAGCATCTCGTCGTGAAAGATCTCGCGGTGCTCGATGACGCGGGTCAGGGCTTCGGTGTCGGTGATGGGCATGGCTCAGCGCTCCAGGAACTCGCGTGCGGCGGCAATGGCGTGATCGACGCCGGAGGTGTCGACATCGAGATGGGTCACAAAGCGCAGACCGATGAGGCCGGTGGCCAGCACGCCGCGTGACTTCAGGTGCTCCAGCAGGGCCGGCGTGCGGCCGTCGCTGATCTGGGCAAAGACGATATTCGTCTGCGGTGGCGTGACCGTGACACCCGGCAGCGCGGCCAGGCCCTCGGCCAGGCGCTTGGCCAGCGCGTGGTCGTCGGCGAGGCGGTCGACGTGATGGGTCAGCGCATGGTCGGCTGCTGCCGCCAGCAGGCCGACCTGACGCAGGCCGCCGCCCACCATCTTGCGCACACGGTGGGCGCGGCCGATCAGCTCGCGCGAGCCGACCAGCATCGAGCCGATGGGCGCGCCCAGGCCCTTGCTGAAGCAGATGGAGACCGAGTCGAAAGGGCGGGCCAGGTCGGCCACGCTGCGGCCCGAGGCAACCGCGGCGTTGAAGAGGCGGGCGCCGTCGAGATGCGTGGCCAGGCCACGCGCATGAGCCAGTTCGCAGGCCGCGTTGGTGTACTGCGTGGACAGCACATTGCCGCTCCAGGTGTTCTCCAGCGCCAGCAGCCGCGTGCGTGCGAAGTGCGGGTCGTCGGGCTTGATGGCGGCGGCGATGTCTTCGAGCTTGATCGTGCCGTCGGGCTGGTTGGTCAGGGGCTGGGGCTGGATGCTGCCCAGCACCGCCGCGCCGCCGCCTTCGTAGCGGTAGGTGTGGGCGAGCTGGCCGACGATGTACTCGTCGCCACGGCCGCAATGGGCCAGCAGGGCGCAGAGGTTGCTCTGCGTGCCGCTTGGCATGAAGAGAGCGGCCTCCTTGCCGAGCAGGGCGGCGACGCGCTCCTGCAGCGCGTTGACGGTGGGGTCGTCGCCGAAGACGTCGTCGCCAACTTGTGCCGCTGCGATCGCTGCGAGCATGGCGAGCGTCGGCTTGGTGACTGTGTCGCTGCGCAGATCCACGACCTTGCCGGTGGCGGCTGCGCCCGATCCGGGCGCGTAGTCGGTCATTGGTGCACCCTTCGCGCTTCGCGCTGTCCCGCCACGCGGGAATGAGCCCCTTCGGGCGGCCGTGCGGGGCTCATGCCTTCAACTCCAGGAAGTTGCGCAGCATCGCGTGCCCATGCTCGCTGAGGATGGACTCGGGGTGGAACTGCACGCCCTCGCACGGCGTGGCCGTGCCGGCCAGTTCGCGGTGGCGCACGCCCATGATCTCGCCATCCTCGCTGCGCGAGGTGATCTCCAGCACCGCCGGGCAGCTCGCTTCCTCGATGACGAGGGAGTGGTAGCGGATCACCGAGAAATCCTTGGGCAGGCCGGTGTAGACACCGCGGCCATCGGTCGTGATCGTGCTGGCCTTGCCGTGCATCTGGCGCTGGGCCCGGATGATCTTGCCGCCCAGGGCCTGGCCCATGGACTGGTGGCCCAGGCAGACGCCCAGCAGCGGCTTCTTGCCGATGAAGTGCTGGATGGCCTCCACGCACACGCCGGCCTCGTTGGGCGTGCAGGGGCCGGGTGAGAAGACGATGTGGGCCGGGTCCAACGCGGACATTTCCGCCACGGTGATCTCGTCGTTGCGCACCACCTTCACGTCCGCGCCCAGTTCACCGAAGTACTGGACGAGGTTGAAGGTGAAACTGTCGTAGTTGTCGATCATCAGCAGCATTTGGACTCCCGCCGGGCCGCCCCAAGGGAGGCCATCCCCCTTGGGGGGCAGTGAACGAAGTGAACGTGGGGGCTCATCAAAATCCCTCCTCGACGAGTTCGGCGGCGCGCAGCAGAGCGCGTGCCTTCGCCTCAGTCTCTTGCCACTCCAGTTCGGGTACCGAGTCTGCGACGACGCCGGCCGCCGCCTGCACATAGAGCATGCCGTTCTTGATGATGCCGGTGCGGATGGCGATGGCCAGGTCCATGTCGCCGGCAAAACTCAGATAACCGCAGGCGCCGCCGTAGATGCCGCGTTGCACGGGCTCCAGTTCGTCGATCAGCTCCATGGCCCTCACCTTGGGCGCGCCGGTCAGCGTGCCGGCGGGGAAGGTGGCCTTCAGCACATCGAGCTGGCCGACCTCGGGTCGCAGCACACCCTCGACGTTCGAGACGATGTGCATCACATGCGAATAGCGCTCCACGGCGAAGGACTGCGTCACCTTGACGCTGCCAACGCRGGCGATGCGGCCGATGTCGTTGCGCGCCAGGTCGATCAGCATCAGGTGCTCGGCGCGCTCCTTGGGGTCGGCCTGCAGCTCGGCTTCCAGTTCCAGATCGCGCTCCACCGTCGCGCCGCGCGGGCGCGTGCCGGCCAGCGGGCGGATCGTGACCTTGCGGCTGCCGTCGCCGGCATGTTCTTCACGCACGAGGATCTCGGGGCTGGCGCCGACGATCTGGAAGTCGCCCAGATCGTAGAAGTACATATAGGGGCTGGGATTCAGCGCCCGCAGCGCGCGGTACAGCGCGATCGGCTCGGCCTTGTAGGGCTTGGAGATGCGCTGGCCCACCTGCACCTGCATCAGGTCGCCGGCGGCGATGTATTCCTTGGCCTTGGCCACGGCGGCCAGGTAGTCGGCCTTGGCAAAGCCCCGCGTGACCGGGTGGGCTTCACCGCGCGGCACGCGGGGCACGCTGACSCTGTAGGTCAGCTTGTCGCGCAGCTGCGAGAGCTTCTTCTTGGCGCGGAAATAGGCCTCCGGCTGGCGCGGGTCGGCCCAGACGATGAGGTACAGGCGCCCGGAGAGGTTGTCGATGACGGCGACTTCCTCGGACAGCAGCAGCAGGATGTCCGGCGTGCCCAGGCTCTCGCCTGCGTGATCGCGGTCCAGGCGCTTCTCGATGGCGCGCACGGCCTCGTAGCCGAAGTAGCCGGCCAGGCCGCCGCAAAAGCGCGGCAGACCCGTCGGGATCTTGGGCTTGATGCGTTCCTGGTAGGCGGCGATGAAGTCCAGCGGGTTGCCTTCGTGCGTCTCGACGATGGCGCCGTCGGTGACGACTTCGCAGAGCTGGCCCGTTGCGCGGATCAGCGTGCGGGCCGGCAGGCCGATGAAGGAGTAGCGCCCGAAGCGCTCGCCGCCGACGACGGACTCCAGCAGGAAGCTGTTGCGGCCCTGGCCGGAGCCGGCGCAGAGCTTGAGGTACAGGGACAGCGGGGTTTCGAGATCCGCAAAGGCCTCGCTGATCAGCGGGATGCGGTTGTAGCCCTCGGCAGCGAGGCTCTGGAATTCAAGTTCGGTGATCACGGTCAAACCTTGAAAAGACAGTTTTCAGGGCTTGGCGTGCAGCCCGATGGAGAACGGGCAACGCGAGAAAAAGCGCGTCAGGGCGCGCCAAGCAGCATCAGTCGGCGGTGAACCAGCGACGCCAGGGCCAGGCTCCCCGGTCGCTCGACCCCGTGATGTACTTCCGCGTGATGAACATGATCGGATCAGTGTATCAGCGGGTCTTTGAGCCTGACACGCCATACTTCGGTTCACGAAGATGCCGCCATCGCGGCACAGCAACGGAGCGAGACATGCGCGCATTCATCGTCGCGGCCCTGGTGGCCGTGGGCAGTCTGAGCGGGGGGAGCGCCTGGGCCGAGACGGTCGAGGTGGCCAACGTGAAGTACGAGACGGCCATGGACCTGGCGGGCCAGAAGCTGGTCCTCAACGGCGCCGGCGTGCRCTACAAGTTTGTCGTCAAGGTCTACACGGCGGGCCTGTACCTGACGCACAAGGTCAGCACGACGCCCGAGGTGCTCGCGGCGCCCGGCCCCAAGCGCATCCATATCCAGATGTTGCGCGAGATCGACGGCAACGAACTCGGCAAGCTTTTCACCAAGGGCATGGAAGCCAACGCGCCGCGCGACGAGTTCGTCAAGTCCATCAATGGCGTGCTCAAGTTGAGCGAAGTCTTCGCCAGCCGCAAGCAGCTCAACAGCGGCGACAACTTCACGGTCGACTATGTGCCCGGGCTCGGGTCGACGCTGCTGGTCAACGGCAAGTCGCTGTTGAGCGAGCCGATCAAGGAGCCTGAGTTCTTCACGGCCCTGCTGCGCATCTGGCTGGGCGACAAGCCGGCCGACGATGCGCTGAAAGAAGCCCTGCTCGGCATCAAGCGCGAACGCCGCCGCTGAAACGGAGCCCCGCGCCCAAGCTCGCCACGCTGAACGCGGGCGAGCTTGAGCGGCCCCCCGAGGGGGCGCCGATGCTCGCGGCATCGAGCCGCGAGCACATCGGCAATCGGGCCGGCTTGGGAGCGGCCCGGCGCTCGGCCCGTAGGCAGACGATGGGCCTCAGTCAGCCGAACTGGATATCGTCGAGCCGGCCCAGATGCTGCAGGGCCGGCACGGCACGGATGTCCTCGCCATGGTTGTAGCCGTAGGTCATCAGCACCAGCGGGCAGCCGGCCGCGCGCGCGGCCTCGGCGTCATTGCGTGAGTCGCCCACCAWCCAGGTAGCCGCGGGCGATGTGCCCAGCGCCTCGCAGGTCTTGAGCAACGGCAGCGGATCGGGCTTCTTGCGCGCGAAGTCGTCGCCGCCGAAGACGTGGGTGAAGTAGCCATCCAGGCCCTTGCGCCTGAGCAGTTCGCGCGCCGGCGCGCCCGGCTTGTTGGTCAGCACGGCCAGCGGCAGGCCCAGCGCCCGCAGGGCTTCCAACCCTTCGACGACGCCCGGGTAGACGGTCGCATGCTCGCCGTTCAGGCCGGCGTAGTGCTGCTGGTAGAGCGGCCAGGCTTGCTCGAACAGCGCCGGCGCGCCGCCCACCTCGGCCAGCGTCGTGCGCACCAGGTGCTCGCTGCCGCGGCCGACGGTGTGCTCGACGAAGGCCGACGTGACCGGTGGCAGGCCGAGATCGGCCAGCACGCGGCCCAGCACGGCAACGAAGTCGCCCAGCGTGTCGATAAGGGTGCCGTCCAGGTCGAGGATGAGGGCTTGAGGTTTCATGTTTTCAGCTGGCCATCGGCCTTGAACATCGCCTTGATGCCCCGCACCGCCTGGCGGATGCGCGACTCGTTCTCGATCAGCGCAAAGCGCACATGGCCGTCACCGTGGTCGCCGAAGCCGATGCCGGGCGATACGCAGACCTTGGCCTTCTCCAGCAACTGCTTCGCGAACTCCAGCGAGCCGAGCTCGCGGTAGGGCTCGGGAATAGGCGCCCAGATGTACATGCTGGCCTTGGGGCAGTCCACCACCCAGCCGGCCTCGATGAGGCCCTTGTAGAGCACGTCGCGGCGGCGCTGGTAGCTGGCGGTGATGTCCTTGACGCACTGCTGGTCGCCCTCCAGCGCAGCGATGGCGGCGACCTGCAGCGGCGTGAAGGTGCCGTAGTCGTGATAACTCTTGATGCGCGCCAGCGCCGCGACGAGATCCGGATTGCCGACCATGAAGCCGACCCGCCAGCCGGCCATGTTGTAGCTCTTGGAGAGCGTGAAGAACTCGACCGCCACGTCCTTGGCGCCGGGCACCTGCATGATGGATGGCGCGACGTAGCCGTCGTAGACGATGTCGGCATAGGCCAGGTCATGCACGACGAGGATGTCGTGCTTCTTGGCCAGCGCCACGACGCGCTCGAAGAAGGCCAGGTCCACGCACTGCGCCGTCGGGTTGGACGGGAAGCCGAAGACCATCATCTTGGGCTTGGGATAGCTGCCTCGGATGGTCTTCTCCAGCTCGGCGAAGAAGTCGACCTCGCTGCTGACCGGAATGGCGCGGATGTCGGCGCCGGCAATTACCGCGCCGTAGATGTGGATGGGGTAGCTCGGGTCCGGCACCAGCACGGTGTCGCCGCGGTCGAGTGTGGCCAGCATCAGATGGGCCAGACCCTCCTTGGAGCCAATGGTGACGATGGCTTCGTGGTCGGGGTCGATGGTGACGCCGTAGCGGCGCTCATACCAGTGCGAGATCGCGCGGCGCAGGCGCGGGATGCCCTTGCTGGCCGAGTAGCCGTGGGTGTCGGGCCGTTGCGAGACTTCGTTGAGCTTGGCGACGATGTGTGCCGGTGTGGCCCCGTCGGGGTTGCCCATGCTCATGTCGATGATGTCTTCGCCGCGTCTGCGGGCCGCCAGCTTGAKCTCGGCGGTGATGTTGAAGACGTAGGGTGGGAGACGGTCGATGCGCGCGAAGCGGCGCTTGCCGCTGGAGGCGGAAGAAGAGGTCATTGGCAGTGTTCACGTGAGCGCCCGGAACCGTCCGAGCGACGTGGGCGGCGTGGCGCCGCACCGCGGGCGACTCTAGCGCACTAAGCTGGTGACCATGAGCACGCCTGAGTCCCTCACGCTGACCGTTGACGATCAAACCACGGTCTCGGCCTTGTGGCTGCAGCCGCCCAAGCCGCGTTCGACCGACGTGTTCGCTCATGGCGCCGGTGCCGGCATGCACCACAGCTTCATGGCGGCGTTGTCGCAGGCCCTGTTCGACGCGTCGGTGGCGACCCTGCGCTACCAGTTCCCCTACATGGAGCGCGGCTCCAAGCGCCCCGACTCGCCCGCTGTGGCGCACGCCGCCGTTCGCGCTGCGGTGGCGGCGGCGCGCCAGCGGTTGCCCGACACACCGCTGTTCGCCGGCGGCAAATCCTTCGGCGGCCGCATGACCTCGCAGGCCCAGGCGGCCGAGGCGATGCCGGGTGTGCGTGGGCTGGTGTTCGTCGGCTTTCCCTTGCACCCGGCTGGCAAACCGGCCATTGACCGGGCGGCGCACTTGGCGCAGGTCGCCGTACCGATGCTGTTCCTGCAGGGCACGCGGGACGAGCTGGCCGACCTGGCCTTGCTGCGGGGCGTTGTCCAGGGCCTGGGCGACCCAGCCACGCTGCATCTCGAGGATGATGCGGACCACGCCTTCCATGTCCGGGCCCGCAGCGGGCGCAACGACGCGCAGGTGGTGCAGGCCCTGGCAGACGCGATGGCGGCATGGTTCCTAGCGCAAGCCCCTGGGGCGCGCGGCGGGTGACTTCCTAGAATCGGGCAATGAGCACCTCCGCCGCCCCCATTGCCTGCATCGGCGGCCTCAATATCGACCGCAAGCTCAGGCTGCTGTCCAACTCCCTGCACGGGTCGTCCAACCCCTGCGAGTCACATGAAACTCCTGGCGGCGTCGTGCGCAACGTCGCCGAAAACCTGGCGCGGCTGGGCCTGCCGGTCGCGCTGGTTGCCGCGGTGGGCGACGACGCCGGTGGGCGCATGCTGCTGGAGCAGGCCGCCCAGGTCGGCATCGACACGCGCGCCGTCATCCGGCTGCGCCGCCATGCCAGCGACAGCTACACCGCGGTGCTCGCGCCAGACGGCAGCCTGGAACTCGGCCTGGCCTCGATGCCGCTCGTCGAGAGCCTGAACCCCTGGGCGCTGGCGGCCAGCAAAGCCTTGCGCGCCGGGGCCGCCCTCGTCGTGGCCGATGGCAACCTGCCCACCGACGCCTGGCCCTTGCTGCTCGGCGAGGCGCGCGCCAGCGGCATCCCATTGGTGGGCGTGGCGGTGTCCGAAGCCAAGATGGAAAGACTGCCAGAGCGCCTGGACGGCCTGCACCTGCTCGTCATGAATGCCGGTGAACTGGCCACCATCGCGGCAGACGCGAACGAGGCCTTCGATGCATTGCACGCACGCGGCGTCGGCTGCGTGCTGGTCTCCAAGGGCGCCGACGGCTTGTTGCTCAGCACGCCGGGCCGCGCACCACGCCACTGGCCGGCGCCGCAGGTGCACGTCGTGGACGTGACCGGTGCCGGCGACGCGCTGTCGGCCGGCGTCTGCGCTTCGCTGCTGCGCGCGCCCAACGACTTCGACGCCGCCGCCCGCCTGGGCCTGGACCTCGCCGCATTGACGCTGCAGACCGAGGACAGCGTCCACCCCGAACTGAACCCCAGATTCCTGGAAGAACGATAGATGAACGAACTGATCCAGCTCTCGCCCGAAGTCGCCGCCGCCCATGAGCAGGGCCGACCGATCGTGGCCCTCGAATCGACCATCATTGCCCACGGCATGCCCTGGCCGCAGAACCTGGACACGGCGCGGGACGTCGAGGACGTCATCCGCATCGAAGGCGCCGTGCCGGCCACCATCGCGGTCATCGGCGGGCGCATCCGCGTCGGCCTGACGGACGCCGAACTGCAGCAGCTGGCCCAGGCGCCCGACGCCATGAAGCTCAGCCGTCGCGACCTGCCGTTTGCCATCGCCACCGGGCGCCTCGGTGCCACGACGGTGGCGGCGACGATGATCTGCGCCCACCTGGCCGGCATCGAGGTCTTTGTCACCGGCGGCATCGGCGGCGTGCACCGCGGCGGGCATGAGAGCTTCGACATCTCGGCCGACCTGCAGGAGCTGGCGCGCACGCCGGTGGCCGTCGTCTGTGCGGGCGCCAAGTCCATCCTCGACCTGGGCCTGACGCTGGAGTACCTGGAGACCCACGGCGTGCCGGTGCTGTCGGTCGGCCAGGACAACTTCGCCGCCTTCTTCACCCCCGACAGCGGCTTGAAGGCGGACTTCCGCATGGACTCGGCCGACGAGCAGGCCCGCTTCATTCGCGCCAAGTGGACGCTGGGCCTGGCCGGCGGTGTCGTCGTCAGCAACCCGGTGCCAGCAGCCCAGGCCATGCCGCGCGAGGAAATCGATGCCATCACGGCCCAGGCCCTGGCGGAAGCCGACGCGCAAGGCGTCGCCGGCAAAGCCATCACGCCCTTCCTGCTCGCGCGCATCAAGGCGCTGACGGGTGGTCGCAGCCTGACGACCAACATCGCCCTCGTGAAGCACAACGCGATCGTCGGTGCACGGTTGGCGCGCGCCCTGCAGAACTGAAAGCGAAAAACGCGCAAGCTGGTGGTGGCCAGCAAACTGCGAGCAAAACAGGCCGGTTA
>NZ_JBFUMO010000213.1:0-9019 GCF_054049355.1 Roseateles sp. P5_E11
TTCCAGCAGAGCGAAGGCGTGGTTGGCAGGCAGCGGCAGAAAGGGGCTGTGCTGATCCAGCCGGAATTCCACCTGGGCGCCAAGCCAGCGCCGCAGCCCGGTGACAGGCTGCACATGCACGTGGAAGTCGGCGATGCCGCCCTCGGGTTCYAGCTCGAAATCCGCGTACAACGCCGCCAGGCCCGCCGCCACGGGCGGGCAGCTGCTGTGGATGCGGTAGGCGAAGGGGCCAGTCCTGAGCGTCAGGCCGTCGTGCAGCCGTTGGCCAAGTTCCGCCGGGGCCAGCATGCCCAGCGTCAGCATCGCTGGACCAACAACAGCTGTTCGAGCTGTTGCAGCACATCGGCGGTCATTTCCGAATCGGCATCCATCAGCGCAGCCAGTTCGTCGAACTCCGCAGGCGGCTGCTCGGCGAGGCGTCGCAGGGCGGGTACCAGCCAGGCGGCGAGGCGATGGGTGTCGTTGGACAGCGCGTGATGCACGAGGCAGTCGTCACCCCAGGCCCTGATCGACAGATCGGCCCCGTAAGTGAGTGCCCATCGAGGCGTTGGCACTGGATCGGTGGAGGTCACGGAGTGGCTGCAGAAAGACTTCGGGCGTCGCTACGGACGCCCGAAGTGTCACACCGACGGTGCCGGCCGCTCAGGAGTACAGGCTCTGGAAGTAAGCCATGACCTGGTTGGCGTCCCAGGAGACCGTCGTATTGACCTGGTATTTGCCGCCCAGCGGGCAGACGGCATTGAACATCTTGATGGCTTGGGCGACCGTGATCGGGTAGTCGGTACCGACGTTCAGTGCATTCAGGATGGTCGCCACGGTGGCGCGGCCCAGCGCGTAGATCATCGTGTCGTTCTGGCCGCCGGGCGAATTCAGCACCTGCAGCAGGGTGGCCTTGCTCGTGCACAACCCGAACGCCGAATCGCGGTAGCCATAAACATTGCAGGCCGAGGACTCAGCCTTGTAGCGGAAGGCGTCCATCAGTGTCTGGCCACCGCTGATGAAGCCTCCGAAGACGGTGCCCTTGTTGCCGCCGAAGCTGCAACTCGCCGTGGGCAGCGTGCCCTTCAGCGTGCCGGCCGGCCAGGTGCTTGCGTTCTTCCAGTAGCCGGGCGACTTGCCGAGGAGCTTGCAGTCCGCCTTGCCAGGCCGCGGCGACGCATTGCCGGACATCTGGCCCGACACGGTGCAGTTGTAGGCCTGGCTCGCCAGCGCCGGTTTGCTCAACAGGCTGCCCAGCACGACCGGCGTGGCCGCGCCCGCTTGGGCAAAGCGTCGGCGCGACGCGTTCATCCGGGTCGAGGTCGGCCGGCCGGCGGACGCGTCGACGGAGGCCGGCACCTTGGGCGTCGACTGCGGGTCGTTGATTTGGCGTTCGCTCATGACAGTGTGCCTCGTGGATCCGTTTTTGGGTTGCACCAGACTAGGGCACAACTCGCTCTGGGCGTCAGAGCGGGCCGATGCTAATAGGGGGCTCGGCGGTTTGGATGGCAGTGTTTCACACAAAGCCTTTTGGGGGTCATCTGGCGCCCCCTTGATTGGGTGGGCCTGAATCAGGGACTTAGAGGGCGGCTGACGAAAACGTGTCACATGTCTTCAGATCGCCCGCTTCCAGGCCGCGCTTGAACCAGCGAACACGCTGCGCGCTGCTGCCGTGGGTGAAGCTTTCGGGCACGACGGCGCCCCGGGAGCGCTTTTGCAGGGTGTCGTCGCCGATCTGGGAGGCGGCGTTCAGCGCCTCCTCGATGTCGCCTTGCTCCAGCCAGCCTTTGCTGCGCTGCGACAGATTCGCCCAGACACCGGCAAAGCAGTCCGCCTGCAGCTCCAGCTTGACGCTCATGGCGTTCGCCTCGCGCTCGGAGACGCGGCCGCGGGCGCGATCCAGCTTTTCGGTCGTGCCCATCAGGTTCTGCAGGTGGTGGCCGACCTCGTGGGCGATGACATAGGCCTGGGCGAAGTCGCCCGGCGCGCCCAGGCGCTGTCGCAAGGTGTCGTAGAAGCCCAGGTCGATGTAGACCTTGCGGTCGGCGGGGCAGTAGAACGGGCCCATGGCGGCCTCGCCGGTGCCGCAGCCGGTGGGCCAGCGGTCGCGGAAGATGACAAGCTTGGGAGCGGGGTATTGCTGGCCTGCGCGTTGGAAGTAGGCGCCCCAGACGTCTTCGGTATCCGCCAGTACCTTGCTGACGAATACCGCACCCGGATCCTTGGGGTGTTGCTCGGCCGGCGCGCCCGGCTGGACCTGCGGCGCAGCGCCGCCCCCGCCGTCGAGCAGCCCGAGCACCGTCAGCGGGTTGATGCCGAAGGCCCAGGATGCCAGCAGGGCGATGACGACACCGCCCAGGCTCAGGCCGCGCCCGCCGATGGGCAGGCCACCACCCCCGCTGCTGCTGCCACGGACATCTTCGACGTTGTCGCTCTCACGCTGGCCATCCAACTTCATGCTGTCTCTCCTGCTGATCGGGCAATCCTACGGCCCATGACCGCCAAAACGCAGTCCGTCGCCTCTCGCGGGCGTCGCACCGGCCGGCTGGACACACTGCCGCCGCATCGCCGAACCAGGAGCCCCCATGAAACGCCTCGCCCTGCTGACCCTTGCCGCCGCCCTTGCCACCAGCAGCTTTGCCGGCGACAACGACTGGCATCTGCGCATCAAGAAGGAATCCGACGGCTGGACGGCCCACTTCAGCGGTCCCATCGACTACGGCAGCGGCAAGAACCGCATCAAGGGCTCGGGCGTCAAGGTCGAGAAGGCGCGCGCCCTCGGCAGCTTCAGCAAGCTGCGCATCGACGGCCCCTTCGACGTCAAGCTGACCCAGGCGGGCAGCGACCAGGCCACGGTGGTTGCCGACGACAACATCGAGCCGCTGGTGGAGACCGTTGTCGAGGGCGATGCCCTGGTGGTGCGCATGAAACGCGACGCCGGCTTCACGACGCGTTCCGCGCCGACGGTGCGCGTCGACGCCCGGGCCCTGCAGTCCATCGCCATCAATGGCTCGGGCGACCTGGCCGTGGAGCGCTTCAAGGCCGACAGCCTCAGCCTGAACGTCATCGGCTCGGGGGATGTGCATTTCGGTGCCGTCGAGCTGAAGGACCTGAGCGTCAGTATCAGCGGCTCGGGCGATGTGCGCCTGGCCGGCCGGGCGGACCAGCAGAGCTGGACGGTCAGCGGTTCGGGCGATGTTGACGCGCGCTCCCTTGCCGGCCGCGCAGCCCGAGTCAACATCAACGGTTCGGGCGACGTGTCTGTCGGGGTGACGGAACAGCTGGACGTCCAACTGAGCGGTTCCGGCGACCTGAGCTACGCCGGACGGCCGCAGTTGCGCCAAAGCGTCAGCGGCTCGGGCGAGATCAGCCGCCGCTAGAGCGCGACGGCCCAGGCCCCTCAGAATGGGGCCGTGAACCCCAACGACCTCTGGTGGCAGACGCTGGCCGATGGCCCGCTGCTGCTGGCCCTGTTTGATGCGGGCGAATGCCTGCGGCAAGCCAATGCGGCCTATCGACAGGCCTGGGGGCTGGCTGCCGATGCATCGCCGGGCTGGCTCGAGATGGTCGAGGCCGCCCAGCGGGCCGGCGTCGGCCCGGTCGACGTGCCGGAGCGCCGCAGCCGCATGGCGCAGCGAGGCTATGAACAGGCCTGGCGCGACGGCCGGCGCCTCTGGTGGGTGGAGCAGCGCATGCCAGACGGCGGCCTGGCRCTGACCGGCGTGGACATCAGCGCGCTGGCGGGGCCGCGGCCTTTGACGGGCCAGTTGCTGTCGGCTCAGGCCGGCCGCGAACTGCTGCAGGCTCTGCTGGCCGACCCGCGCGCCTGGCCCTTGTCCGTGGCGACGTTGGCACCCGAGGCCGATCCGGCCGAGCTGCTGGCGCGCACCCGTGGCGAGGATGGCTGCATGCGCCTGGACGACGGGCGGCTGCTCGTCATGCTGCCGTCCACTGGGCCAGCCCAGGCCGCGGCGCTGGGCGAGCGCCTCGGGGCATTGACGCTCACCGAGGCCATCTGGGGCGAATCGGCAGCGGCACTGATCGTCAGGGCTTGAGCTTCAGGTCCCGGCCTTGAGCCTGGGCCGGCGCGGGCAAGCCGGCGATGGCGGCCAGCGTGGGCGCCAGATCGGCAATTTCGACGCGTTCTTTCACCTCGCCCTGGCCGACATAGCCCGGACCCCAGAACAGCAGGGGCACATGGGTGTCGTAGTCGTAAGGGCTGCCGTGGGTGCTGCCACCAGGCCGGTAGCTGAAGATCCAGTTGCGCTTCAGCACGATCTGCAACTGCGCGGCGCGCGTCGGATCGAAGGACTTGCGCATGGCTTCCAGGTAGGGGGTGGTGCGGTCGTCACCCAGCAACTGCTCGCGGGTGAAGACGGTGGCCACGCCGGGCAGCTTCAGCAGTTCCTCGCGGGCGGCAGCCTGGACGTCAGCGAACTTCAGGCCCTTGTCGGCGGCCAGCTTCTCGTCCAGCAACAGACCGGAAGCGGAAAAGTCGCGTGCCAGCCTGTCGACGCCAAAGCGTGCCGACAGGGCGGTATTGACGACCGCCAGTGACGGCGAGCTGTTGAAGCGGCCGGCATCGCGGCCCTGGGTGGCCGCCCATTCCGGCGTATCGGTGAAGCCGTGGTCCGCCGTCAGCGCGAGTACATAGTTGCCGGCACCGACTTCCTTGTCGAGGAATTGGAAGAAGGCCTGCAGATGGCGGTCCAGATGCAGGGTGTGGTCGTGCGACAGCCGCGACTCGGGGCCGAAGGCATGGTTGATGTAGTCGTGGCTGGACAGGCTGACCGACAGGATGTCCTGCACACCGCGCTGGCCGAGCTTCTCGTTCGTGATGGCGGCGCGCGCGAAGGCCAGCGTTAGCTCGTCGCCGAAGGGCGAGGCCAGCAGGCCGCCGTAGAAGCGCGGGCCGGGGCCGTCCATCTTGTCGCCGATGACGGCCGGCAGCTTGTTGCCGTTGCCGCTGGCGATCTGCCAGGACTGGCCGTCAGGCACGGAGCGGGCGTAGGCCGCCTCCGGGAGAAGGGGAGCCCAGGTCTTCTTGAAGAAGGCGTCGGCCGGGTTGGTGGCGTTGAAATCCTTCACCCATTGCGGATGGGCCTGCATGTAATAGGTGCTGGAGGCGAAACGGCCCGTCTCCGTCATGTACATATACGCCGTGCCCTTGTGGCCGGCCGGCAGGATGGCGCCGCGATCCTTGCCCGAGATGCCGATGACCTTGGACGCCGGCGAACCCGTGCGCAGCACGTCGCCCAGGGTCTCGACCTTGAGGTTGCGCGGGCTGGTGCCGGCCAGCGGCGCGGTCGGGCTGTCGATGTACTGGTAAGCCACGTCGCCGGTGTTGTAGACCTGGGCGCCGGTGGCGGGGTCGCGCCATTCGTTGCTGATGATGCCGCTGCGCTGTGGATAGGCGCCGGAAAGCATCACCGAGTGGCCGGCTGCCGTCACCGTGTGGCCATGGCCGTAGTGGGCCTGCGAAAACCAGCGCCCATGGTCGAGGAAGCGGGCGAAGCCGTCAGGTGCCAGCTGGTCCCGGTAGCCCGTCACCTGGCGCATCGGCAGGCCGTCGATGACGACCAGGACGAGGAGCTTGGGGTTTTTTTGCGGCGCCACGGCCGGCGGCGCCGTCGTTGCGCAGGCGGACAGGGCAGCGGCGAAGGCCAGGCTCAGCAGGCGACGGCGAGTGTGCAACATGACGTTTTCGTGACAGTGGGTCCGCAAGCTTACGTCGTCACAATGTCTGGCTTGTAAACGCCATGGCCGAACCGGACACCTTCGACCCCACCCATGCGCTGGACGGCTGGCGTCCGCCCGCGCCTGTGCCCGTGCCGCTGCAGGATCTGGCGCTCGGCGCGTTGCTGCGGGGCGACGGCAATGGGCAGGGCAGTGAGCCGCTGCTTCCTCTCGTCAGGGCTGAAACCGTCAACTTCGACCCCACGCATCTGCTGGACGGCTGGCGCCCGCCCGCTCCGGCGCCCTTGGACCTGGAACTCAGGTCCCTGGTGCGCGCGGGCCGCAGCGGGCCCGACGAGGCCAAGAAGGCGCGACTGAAGGCGCGTGGCTACGAGATGCTGGACGTTGAGGACATCGAGTTGCCCGAGGCGCCGCCGCCGCGCATCGCCGTCGAGCTCCTGGTTCGGGAAGTCTCGCCCGCGCCACCGCTTGCCGAGGCCGAGTTCGTGCCGCCGCCTGTGAGCGAGGTGCCGCCTGCGCCGCCGGTCGAGGGGCCATGGCCCCTCTTCGAAGCCGAAGCACAGGTCCTTGAGGAAATGGCCTCGGTGCCCGCCGAGCCCGACGCTGTCGACTCGCCTGGAGCGCCGCCGCTTTTCGCCGCCGAAGCGGCATGGCTTGATCTCCGGTTCGAGCCGCCTCAGATCGTTGAGGACGATGAAGCGTTGGCGGAGCCGCCACCCGCAACTGCGGTCATGCATGGCGGCGAAGCGCTCGCAGCGCCCTCGTCGGACGTGGGTGCCGCCGCGCTGATGGCAGACGTTGAAGCGCCCGAAGTGTTCGCGCCGGAATCAACGCCGTTCATCGACATCGCCGAGTCGATCGACGAGCCGCTGCAGCCCGCTGCCGCGCAGGCGCCTGAGTCGTTGAGCGCGCCGCTGCCAACAGCGCCTGCCCTTGTGGAGGACGCTGAGCCGCTCGAAATTCCGCCACCTGCTGCGGTCGAAGCGGCAGTGTTGGACCCGGAGCCGCCGACGGTCGAGCCCGAGCCCGAACCGCTCATCGAACCCGTCGAGCTGCCCGACGAGCCGCTGCAGCCCGCAGTCGCGCAAATGCCTGAACCGCCACCCGCGCCGCCGCTGTCCACGCCCGCCGTCGCGGAAGACGCCGGGCCGCTCGACACGCCGCCGGCCACCGTCGAAACGCCGGTACTGGATTTCCGCGCACCGCCCCCTGCCGTCGTCGAAGCGCCGGTGCTGGACTTCCGGGCCCCGCCGCCACCGCCCGAGCCGGACCCGCAGCAGGTCCTCGACGACATCGAGCTGCCCAAGGTGGTGCCCCTGCCCACGGCCGTCGAGGCACCGGTGCTGGACATGCAGGCCCTTGCCTCGCGCAGCGAACCCGACCCGCGGCTGGTTGCTGAGTGGCAGCCGCAGGCCTGGACGGCGTTGACGCAGCACGTGGCCGATGCCAGTACCGAGGTGTCGCAGACGGCGCATGGCCTGCACGTGGAAAACCATGCAACGCAGTGGCTCTGCGCCCTGTGGCCGCCCCAGGACAAGCAGCCGGCACTGCTGGCGCGCTGGCCTGAGATGGTCACTCTCGTCGGCGCGGCGACGAGAGTCGATGCCTTGGCGTCCTTGCTGGAGGCACTGCCCACCGAGGCGGCGTTGTGGCCGGCCGAGTTGGAGGCGGACTGGGGGCTGGTGGCGGAACTCGTGCTGCGTCAGGACACGGGCCTGCGGCCGACTCACGCGCAGGTGCTGCGCGAGTTCGTGGAAGCGGAGCGCCGCGCCAACCTGGCGCGCCTGAACGCCGGCTACCAGACCCAGGRCCGTGTCGCCCGGCGCAAGCCATGACGAGTGGCCAGGCGCCGTTGCTGGAGGTGGCCGATGGCGTGGCGCGCATCACGCTGCGCCGGCCACGCCAGGCCAATCGTCTGGCTGTGGACGACCTCGACACCCTCGGCGGCTTCATCGAGGCGGTGCATGCGAACGATGCCGTGCGTGTGCTGGTCCTGGCCGGCGAAGGCAGGCATTTTTGTAGTGGCTTCGACCTCGGCGCCCTGGGCGCCGTCGATGCGGGCGCGCGCTTCGGGGAACTGGCCGATGCACTGGAGGCCGTGCGGCCCATCACGATTGCGCGCCTGCATGGCGGTGTCTATGGCGGCGCCGCCGATCTGGCCCTGGCCTGCGACTTCCGCCTCGGCGTGCCGGCCGTCGAGATGTTCGTGCCGGCGGCGCGCATCGGGCTGCATTTCTATGCCGGTGGCCTGCAGCGCTTCGTCGACCGACTGGGTCTCGCCACCGCCAAGCAGGTGCTGCTGGCTGGGCGCACGCTGGACGCCGCCGCCCTCCTTGGCTGCGGCTATCTGGACCAGTTGCTGCCCGACGTCGCAACGCTGGACGCCGCGCTGCAGGCTCTGGCCGACGAACTGCAGGGCATGGCGCCCCTGGCCCTGCTGCCGATGAAGCAGCACCTGAACGCGATCGCCGCCGGCCGACTCGACGCCAAACAGCTGGCGGCCGACATCGTCAAGGCGCGCGATTCGGCCGATCTTGCCGAGGGTCAGGCGGCCTGGGCGGGCAAAAGACCAGCGCGATTCAAGGGGGGTTGAAAGCCCTAGGCCGGGGCTTTCGCCACATCGTGGAAAATACGGGGCCTGCGCGCCTGCCTGGCGCCCCTCTTTACACACTCTTCGACAGGACCAGCGTGGCCAAAGAAACCACCAAGACCACCATCGAAGCGGATGGTCTGCGCTACCGCTCCAAAGCTCCCGGTTCGCCCTTCGCGGCAACCTCGTCTTTCGGCGCAGCAACGATGTCTTGCTTCCTTTGCRGCAAGCACCGCCCCCGAGCCATGCTCAAGTCCAAGAAGCTGTTGGGCAAGTCGCAGCCCGTCTGCTCGCCTTCTTGCAAGGAACTCGATGCGCAAATAGCAGCCAAATAGGGCTGTCAGCCCCTCACCTCGCGTGAGGGCCATGAACGACCCAGCGCCGCCACGGCCTCGACCGCCGTGGCGGCGCTTTTTGCATTCAGCCTTGGCGGAAGCAGCGGCCGCAGACGGAACGGTAGCGCGCGTTGCCGCCGATCTCGACCTGGGCGCCCTCGGTGACCTTGCGGTTGTTGGCGTCCACACGCATGTTCATCGTCGCCTTGCGGCCGCAGTCGCAGATGGTCTTCATCTCGTCCATCTCGTCGGCCAACGCCAGCAACGTGGCCGAACCGGGGAAGAGTTCACCCTGGAAATCCGTGCGCAGGCCGTAGCAGATGGCCGGCAGATTGCGCAGATGCGCCAATTCGTGCAGTTGCTGCACCTGGTGCTTGGACAGGAACTGCGCCTCGTCGACCAGCAGGCAGGCGATGCC
>NZ_JBFUMO010000214.1:0-8974 GCF_054049355.1 Roseateles sp. P5_E11
GATGCCGCGCTGACCCTGGCAGGCAAGGCCACCGTCATCAGCTTCCACCCCGGCTGGGTGCGCACCGACATGGGCGGCTCGGGCGCCGACATCGACGCGTCGACCAGCATCGCCGGCATGCGTACCGTGCTGGCCAGCGTGAAACCGGCGGATACGGGCAGTTTCTTCAATTACGACGGGCAACGATTGGACTGGTGAGTCCCCTTTATTGGCGGCGCGGCGGCCCGGCGGATTGCGCTAAGGTCTCGACCCATKGACACAACCCTCGCAGAAGCCGAAACGACCAGCCTGATCCGTGCCGGGGAAACCTGCGAACGTCACATCCGCTTCACGCGTGAGGACATCGCCGCTTTTGCCCGCCTGACCGGCGACTCCAACCCCCTGCACCACGATGTGCAGGCGGCCCAGCGGGCACGGCACGGCGAGATCATCGCCAGCGGCCAGCAGACGACGGCGCAGATGATCGGCCTCGTCGCCAGCCACTTCTCGCGCGGCGATGACGGCGCGGATCGCGAGCTGCTGTGCCTGAACTTCAATTTCGCCTTCAAGGCGCCGGTGTTCGCCGAGCAAGAGCTGCTGCTGCACTGGCGCGTGGCCAGCGTGGAATGGAATGCGACGCTCGGTGGCTGGCTGGCCCTCGTCGATGGGCGGGCGACCGTGCGCAACGCCCACCCTTGCGTAGTCGGGCGTGGCACGCTGCTCGTCAAGGCAGCCAGGGCCTGATTTCGTCCGCGAGCGTGGTCACATCGATGGGTTTGCCGATATGGGCGGCGCAGCCGGCCGCCAGCGCTCGGGCGCGCTCCTCGGGCATGGCCTGGGCGCTCATCGCCAGCACGGGCACGTCGCGCAGCGACGGATCGGCCTTCAGTCGGCGCGTGGCCTCGTAGCCGTCGAGAACCGGCATGCGCAGGTCCATCAGGATGATGTCGGGCCGGCGCGCGGCGGCAGCTTCCAGGCCAAGCTGACCATTGGCCGCCCAGTCGACCTCGAAGCCGGCGGCCTCCAGCACGTAGCGCGCGAGATAGGCGTTGGCCGCGTTGTCCTCGACCAGCAGCACTCGCGGCGTGTTGGCCATGTCAGGCGCTCCCCATGTGCCGCCGGAGCCTTGCGGGCCGAGTGCCGGGCCGCTCCCAAGCCGGCCCGCGCTGGCGATGTGCTTGCCGGTCGAACCGGCTAGCATCGCCGTCCCCTTGGGGGACCGATCGGGCGCGCCTGCGTTCAGCAGGGCGAGACCGGGCGAGGGGCCTCATAGCGCGTCCATCTCGATGATGAAGCGCGAGCCCCCACCTTCGGCAGGCTCGTGGCGGATGCGACCCTGCATGCCGGCCAGCAGCTGGGCGCTCAGATAGAGGCCCAGCCCCGTGCCCTCCTGGGCATGGGCGACGCCGCCTTCGAGCTGGCGGAAGGGCTGGAAGAGCAGGGCTCGATGCGCCTCGGGGATGCCGGGGCCGTGATCCCTGACGCTCAGGACCAGGCGCTCGCCGTCTTGCCAGGCCTGGATCTCGATGTCACCTTGCTCGGAGAACTTGATGGCATTGCCCACCAGGTTGATCAGCACCTGGGTCAGCTTGCGGCGGTCCCCACGCCAGGGCAGCGACGGGGCCATGGCCAGCTTCAACACCAGGCCCCGGGGTTCGGCCAGCGGGCGCAACTGGYCCGCCACATCGGCGGCGATCTCGGCGATGTCGATCGGTTCGATGTGGAGGTCCATGCGCCCGGCCTCGATGCGCGACAACTCCAGCAGGTCGTTGATGAGGGCCAGCAGGTGGCGGCCGGAGCTGGCGACGAAACCGAGCTGGCGTTTCTGCTCGGCGTTGACCGGGCCGCTGCGGCCACCGTGGATCAGGTCGGTGAAGCCGAGGATGGCATTCAGTGGCGTGCGCAGCTCATGACTCATGCGCGCCAGGAACTCGGACTTGAGCCGGTCAGCCTCCTGCAGCCTCAGGTGCTCGGCGGCCACCCGCTCGGCGGCCTTGCGTTCCGAGATGTCGTGCACGAAGCCGACGAACAGCGTCTCGCCGTCGAGCTCGAAGCGCGCGAAACGGATCTCCACCGGCAGATCCCGGCCATCGGCATGTCGGGCCAGCGTCTCAACGCCGCGCCAGTCCAGGCGTTTTTCTCCGGTCGCCATGTGGCGGGCCAGGCCAGCGACGTGCTGCGCCCGCAGGGCCTCGGGCTGCAAGGTCGCCAGCGGCTGGCCGTTGAGGCTGCCCGGTTCATGGCCGAGCAGCGCGTGGATGGCGGGATTGGCGAAACGGATGCTGCTGCCGGCATCGATGATGACGGCGCCGTCGATGCTGGTCTCCCACAGCGAGCGGAACAGCGCCTCGCTGCGCTGCACGGCCTGGTGGGTGCCCTGGTCCTCGCGGGCGCGCCGCATCACGAGGCCAGCGGCGGTCAGGCCGAACAGCAGGGCGCAGACCATCAGCATGCCGATCAGTGCCGCCGCCGTGATGCGCGACGCCAGCCCGAGGCTGGCCGAGAAGCGCTGCTCCATCGGTGTCAGCCGCGCATCCAGCGCCAGCACGCGGGGCTGCAGCGCGGCACGGGCCTCGGGAGGCAGTTCGCGGGCCTGGTGGGCCAGCGCGGTCATCTCGGTGATCAGCTCGTCGGCCTCGCGCCAGATGGCGACCGACTCGGCCATATAGGGCAGGCCGCGGCAGCAGCGGTAGAGCCGGATCAGGCCGGACGTGTCGTCGGCATGGTTGCGCGATTCGATGAAGCCCTGGCGGGCCTCTTCGTCATGGGCGCCACCTCCGTCCATGGCCTCGCGTGCACGCCTGGCGTTCAGGGGCACGGCGATCTCGCGCTCGAACGCTTCGTACTGCGCCTCGTCGCCGGATTGCAGATAGAGCACCAGGGCCAGCGTCGCGCTCTTCTGCGCACGTGACCATTGGCTTTCGCCAGCGACGTAGGCCCGTGCGGCCGACAGCGCCGTGATGGCATACAGCCCCAGCACCGCGAGCAACGCCGCCATGCCGATCAGCAGCCAGGCCACGCGGCGCGCACCGTGCGGCAGCACGGCGGCTGGGGTGGAGGCGGAAGCGTGACTCACCGTGTCCGAGTATGCCCAGACGCTGCCGGCGCGGGAACCTCAGGACGTAGGACGTTGCCTTCTGTTCTGCCTCGGCAGGGGTGTCATGCGCCGAGTGGTCAGAGCAAACCGGTCGTTACTTCGCTGCGCCACCAGCCCGTCCCTCCACCTCGAAGCTGCCCACCAGCACCTGGTCACCCCGGCCCGACAGGCGAAGCACGACGCGTTCGTCCTTCTGCGCGCCGGTGCCGAAGCCGGTGGCCAGCCACAGCATCAGCGTCGTGTAGGGCGACACCAGCTGCTGGCTGTGGCCATAGAACTGGACGCGCACCTCGTAGCGGCCCGGCTTGGCGCGGCGCAGCGAGAACTCCTCGGGGCCGTAGCCGCCAGTGAAGTCGCGCGACATCGCGCCGCCCTGGCGGGTCAGGCGGTGGGCGTAGTAGGCCTTCTCGCCGTCGGGGTCGGTCACCCAGAGGTCGATGTCGGTGTTGTCGGCGTCCCAGGTCAGCACAGCGCGCAGGTCCAGCGGCAGGTTTTGGCGCAGGCGCGCGTCGACACGCGACAGGTCCGGCTTGGGCGTCCGGGCGGCCAGGGCATTGAGCTCGGTCAGCGCAATCAGGTCGATGTCGGCAAAACGCCCGTCCCAGGGCCGGCTGGCCACGTCCCACAACAGGTCCAGCGCGCGCTGGGGCTGGGTGGCGGCGAGGGCCAGGGCGAGGTCGCGCGAGGACTGCGGCTCGTCCGGTGCCAGTTCGCGCACGCGCTCCAGCAGCGGCACGGCCAGGGGGGTCTGGCCGGCCTGCTGCAGCCGGTAGGCCAGGATGCGCAGGATGTGGCGGTTCTCCAGCTCCATCTCGGCGAGGTTGGACAGCACGCGCACGGCCAGTGCCTGCTGGCCCTTGGCGAAGAAGATCTCGGCCGCGTCGATGAAGAAGGCGGTGCTGGACAGATAGCCGGGCCGCTCGTCGAGGTAGATGGCATAGCGCTCGGCGTCGCTGGCCTCGCGCAGGCGGCGTGCGTAGGCGGCATTGGGCTCCCAGGCTCTCAGCGCGATGCTGGCCGGGGCGGCCGTGGTGCCGGCGTCCTCTTCGCGGGCGCGGCGCAATCCCGCCACGGACACGGATTCGAGCGCGGGCGCAGCTGAGGGAGCCAACATCTGCGCGAGAGGCGGCGGTGCCGGCGCTGCGGCGGGTGCTGGCGGCGGCTCTCGCAGGGCGATGGGGGCCGCTGGCTGCGCGATCGATGGGCGGACCGGCGCAGGCGCTGCCGGCCGGGTCTCGGCCACGGCGATGGGCGGCGTCTCGACGGGCCCCCGCGGGAACTCCTGGGCCCACCAGGCCTGGCGCTGCTTGAAGCGCTGCACGAGGCTGTCGATATGCCTTTCGCGGTCGGCCTGGCGCGTGGCGCCGCGCTGGGCCAGGCTCTGCCGGTAGGCCGCGCGCAGGGTGGCCGTGGGGGGCGCGATCTCGTAGCGCACATAGTCGGCCAGCTCGTCGAGCACGATCAGCGAGGTCTCGGCGCTGAGCAGGCGGAACTGCTCGCCCAGACGCCGGATCTGGGCGCGGTTGCGTTGCTGCTCGGCCGACAGCTCGGCGATGCGCAGCTCGGCCCAGCGCCGCGCTGCCAGCGGCAGCGTGGCCTCGTCGGACGGAGGGCTCTCGGTCGGCGCCTTCAGCTCGATGCGGCGCTGGCTGCGCCGCCCCTGGCCATCGATGAGGGTGACGAGGAGGCGGCCGGTGACCACTGTCAGGCGAGTCGCGATGGCGAGGCGGCCGTTCTCGGGGTGCAGGGATTCGATGACGACGTCCTCGATGCCCTCGACGCCGTCGCCTTTCACGTCCAGTACCTGCAGGCCGGGCCTTGTCAGCGCGGTGAAGGCGGACGCGGTGCCCATCCGGGTCAGGTCCAGCAGGCGTGCACCGCCGGCCTCGGCGAGGCGGCGCAGTCGTGGCAGGTCGGCCCGGCTGGCGGCATTCACCGTGAACACGGGGCCGGCGGGTGGCAGGCCGCCGAGGTCGGGCCAGGTGGCCAGGCCGTCGCTGAACAGCAGGCTCATCGTGCCGCTGCCGGGGGGCGCGGCGGCCAGGCCGGCATACCAGGCGGCCGGGCTGCTGGCGCCGTCGTACGGCAACTGCTGCAGGGTGCGGCGCAGGGGCTGCCAGTCGCCACCGCGCACGTCGAAAACACGCACCGGCTCGGCGGCATCGCGTGCCACGGTCAGGTGCACGCGCACGTCGCGGGCGGCGGAGAAGAGGGCATCGAGCAGGGCGAACTCGCGCGCATGGTCGCGCTCAGCGCCGGAGCCGGAGGCATCCCAGACGAGGTTGAGTTCGCGAGGCAGGCGGGTGGCGCCACGCGTGCCCTCGGCGGCGGCGATCTCCGCGTAGGCATAGACCTGGCCAAGATGTTCCTGCACGATGACGCTGTCGCCGCCGCTGCCGGTCCAGCTCAGAGCCAGCGCCTCGCGCGGCTGCCAGTTGCGGCGCTGCAGCCGCAGCGACGTCTCGTCGCCACGGGAGAAAGTCTCGACGCCGGCCAATGCGCCGCTCACCTGCGGCTTGCCGCCACGCAGGTCGAAGCGACCCTCGAACTGGCCCATCGGCTGGCCGAAGTTCAAGGGCAGGCGGTACTGCATGCGCCCCTGCGGGTCGGGCTGCAGCGTCTCGGCCAGTTGCAGCATGACGCGCCGCTCGCCGTTGGGCGGCACCGGATAGATGCGCAGCTTGAAGTTGTTGCCGGCGGTGCGCTCGAGCAGGGCCGGGTCGACGCGACGGCGCGAGATGTCGTCGAACACCTGGCGGCCCTTGTCCTTGGGCACGGGCACGGCGCTGACCATCTCGCCGCGGATGTCCAGCGCAAAGCCGACGACGCTCTGGCCGGCATCGAGCGGGAATTCCAGCGTGGCTTCCAGCTGGCGCGGGTTGGGGTTGTGCACGACGAGCTCGATGCGCGTCTGCGCCTGGGTGCCGGCCAGCGTGGCCTGCACCTGCACGCGCTGCAGCGTCAGCGGCTCGCCGGCCTCGGGCGCGATGAAGCGCGGCATGGGCGGCGCTACCGGGGGCAGGGGCTTGGGCGGCGGTGGCGGAGGGCTGAGCGCGAAAGCGGCCGAGGCCACCAGGGTCAGCAGGGTGAGCAGCGAGCGAAGCGTCATGGCAGAGGGCATAAGAAGGTGTCCGGGACGGGCAAGCCAGGCGGCACCGACAACACCTTGCCCAAACCGGCATCGTCGGCGAGTGCACCGTGTTCGTCAGCGTGAAGCTGGCGAACACAGGGCCTCTGCTTCTACGGCGGCAGCGGGCAAACAGGGTGAACGCCGCTCCGAAAACCGCCGGAGGGCGACCGAGGGAATATTCCCTTCGGTCCTTTACTGCTACCGCGACCGCTGCTGCCTAAGCTGCGCCGTCTTCATGGGAGCTTGTCGATGCGCCGTGGGTTCAAGGTGTTGCTGTGGATCGTGCTCGGTCCGATGGCGTTGCTGCTGCTGCTGGGCATTGCCTGGCTGGCCTGCAATGGTCGCTGGGCGGATGCCGACCCTCAGCCGGTACCCCCGGAGCTGCTGCCGCAGGCGGTGACGCTGGCGCCGCAGGACAACGCCTTCTTCGACGCCCAGGGGCTGCGCGCGCCGCAGGGCGAGGCGCCGAATGCCTGGGGGCAGCGCAGCTGGCGTGGTGAGGTCAGCGGCGAAGCCGGGCTGCTGGCGCTGCCATCGGGGGAGGACTGGAACTGCAACGCCGCCAAGGAGGATTGCGTGGCCCGCTGGCGTACCGCCGCGGCGGGGCTGAAGGCGCAGATGGCCAATGCCAGCCTGTTCGGCGAACGTTGCAAGGCGCTGGCAGCCAGGCCCAGCTTCCAGGAGCCGGCACCGGTGCGTCGGCCCCGCCCACCCGGCAGCGCGTCCTTCGAAGCCCTGGCGCTGCCGCAGTTCGGAGGCGTGACCCATTGCATGCGCTGGTTGCAGATCGAAGCCGTGCTCGCGCCGGATGCACAGCGCGCGGAGCCGTCCTGGGCAAGGGCGGATGCGCTGCTGCGCCTCTTCGCCTCCGGCTCCCAGACCTTGCTCGGCCAGGCTGTCGGTTGGGCCACGGCCATGCGGCACCAGCAGTTGTTGGTGCAGTGGGCGGCGCGCCAGCCGGCAGGCGCGGTGCTGCCGGCTGCTTGGCGAGCCCCGCTGCCGGCACGCCTGCTGCAGCCGCGCCTGTGGAKGGCAGCGGAGTCGCATTTCCAGCGCGAGACGGTTGCCGACCTGAGCGCGCATGGCGACCAGATGTTCGACATGGAACCCAATCCGCCGCAGGCCTGGGCCAGCCGGCACAGCCTGGGCTATCTGCCGCAGCTGACGATACAGGCCATGAGCGCCTACTGGTTGGCCGACATGCGGTCCTTCGGTCAGCTGCAGGGCCCCGCGTTGGCGCGGCAGGTGCGCAGCAAGCCGGAGCCCGACGCCTCCTGGTGGCGCTTCCTGCGCTGGCGCAACACGGTCGGCCACGTGTTGGTGGAGGTCGGCCGACCTGCCTTCGAAAGCTATGCCTTGCGCCAGGCCGACCTGGTGCTGTCCCAGGCCGCGCTCGACCTCAGCCAGCAGCTGAACGCGCTGCCCGTCGCGGAGCGCCCGGGCTGGTGGCAGCGCCAGACGCTGGACACCGGCGTTCGCGAGCGCCTGAGCCTTGAAGGCGACGCGCTGACCGTCCGCACCTGGCGGGGCGAAGTCGAGGCGGCGCATGCGGCGCCCTTGCGCTTCCCGCTGCGCTCCGGCTGACGCAGCCTCGACAATGGCTCATCCAATCCAACAGGTTGAGCACCATGCTTCTTACCGAAGACCACCTCGCCGTGCAAGACGCCATCCGCGCCTTCGTGCAGGCCGAGATCGCCCCCCATGCCGCGGCCTGGGACAAGAGCCACCATTTCCCCGCCGAGCAGTTGAAGGGCCTGGCGGCCCTGGGCTGCTATGGGGTTGCCGTGCCGACCGAATGGGACGGCGCGGGCCTGGACTATCTGGCGCTGGCCGTCATCCTCGAAGAGATCGGCGCGGGTGACGGCGGCACCAGTACCGTGGTCAGCGTCAACAACTGCCCGGTCTGCTCCATCCTGATGGGCTTTGCCAACGACGAGCAGAAGGAGCGCTTCCTCAAACCCCTGGCGCGCGGCGACATGCTGGGCGCCTTCTGCCTGACCGAGCCTCATGTCGGCTCGGAAGCTGGCGGCCTGCGCACGACGGCCGTCCGCGATGGCGATGACTATGTGCTCAACGGCGTCAAGCAGTTCATCACCAGCGGCAAGCACGGCGATGTCGCCATCGTCATGGCGGTGACCGACAAGGCCGCTGGCAAGAAGGGCATCAGCGCTTTCGTCGTCCCGACCAATACACCCGGCTACCAGGTCGCGCGCATCGAGGAGAAGATGGGCCAGCACAGCAGCGACACGGCCCAGATCCTGTTCGAGAACTGCCGCGTGCCGGCTGCCAACCGCCTGGGCGATGAAGGCCAGGGCCTGAAGATCGCCCTGTCGGGCCTGGAGGGCGGGCGCATCGGCATCGCCTCGCAATCGGTCGGCATGGCGCGCGCGGCCTTTGAGGCGGCACTGCGCTACAGCAAGGACCGGGTCACCTTTGGCCAGCCCATCTTCAACCACCAGGCGGTGCAGTTCAAGCTGGCTGACATGGCCACGCAGATCGAGGCGGCGCGCCAGTTGATCTGGCATGCCGCCAGCCTGAAGGATGCCGGCCGACCCTGCCTGAAGGAGGCGGCCATGGCCAAGCTGTTCGCCAGCGAGATGGCCGAGAAGGTCTGCTCCGAGGCCATCCAGATCCACGGCGGCTATGGCTACCTCAGTGACTTCCCGGTCGAGCGCATCTACCGCGATGTGCGGGTGACGCAGATCTACGAGGGCACGAGCGAGGTGCAGAAGATCCTGATCGGGCGGGCGCTGGCGGCGGGCTGAGAG
>NZ_JBFUMO010000215.1:0-8956 GCF_054049355.1 Roseateles sp. P5_E11
TGTGGCCTACATCAAGGCCTTGATGGAGGCCAACGACTGGGTGCGCAAGGACCCCAAGCTGGCCGCCGCCAAGATCGAAGAGTGGACCAAGATCGAGAAGGAGGTCGTCTACCTCTTCCTCGGCCCGGGCGGCATCCACACGCTGGACCCGAGCATCAAGCCGCGCTGGGTCGAGACGATCAAGATCGCACACGGCGTGCTGGCCAAGCTGGGCCGCGTGAAGGAGTTCGACGCCGTCGCCTGGGTCAACGAGAGCTATCTGCGCGAAGCCTTCAAGCAGCGCGGCCAGGACTACGAGGCCCAGAAGCAGACGCTCGCCAACTACGACATTGCCGGCAACGACCCCATCTGCAAGGTGCCGGTCACGCGGCCCAAGGAGGCCGGCGAGATCTGGCTGTCCAGCGGCGAGATCGTCGTGGCCAGCTCGCCCGCCTGCCTGCTGGCTGGCGTGAAGCAGTACGAGGCGGCGGGCAAGAAGGTCAACGTCGCCTACCTCTACGACAAGGAGCTGGGCATCAAGGTCGTCGCCGACAAGGCTTTCTACGCGGTCGACGCCAGCAACCCCAAGGCGCCGCTGGCCGTGCCCTTCCTGCTGAAGAAAGACGCCGAGGCCTACGCCGCCAGGACGCACGGCAAGCTCGCCACCTTTGCGGAGGCCCTGGGGCAGGCCAACGCCACTGTCGTCGCGGTCAGCGTGAAGTGAACACCATGAGCGCGCTGCCCCGCATCCAAACCTACACGCCGCCCCTGGCGCCGCCTGCTGCAATGCCTGCGGCGGCGCCCAAGGCGGCCCCGCCCGCCCACGTGGGCCAGGGCATCACGCCGCTGCCCCTGCCGTTGCCCGCGGCTGCTGCGCCCAGCCTGTGGCAGCGCTTCTGGCGGGGCCGTGGCGCGGCGGCGCTGATGGGCGCGCTGTCCATCGCCAGCGTGCTGCTCTTCTGGCACCTGGCCACGCGCTACAAGCTCGACGCCTACATCCGCTTCAACAACATCCCCACGCCGGCCCAAGTGCTGGAGAAGGTGGTGGAGGTCAACGCCAGCCCGAAGTTCGTCACCAACATCGGCATCAGCGTGCGGCGCATCCTGCTCGGCTTCCTGGTGGCCACGGGCCTGGGCGTCGGCCTGGGCATCCTGATCGGCCGCTACCGCATCGTGCGCGGGCTGGCCATGCCGGCGATGGAGGTTTTCCGGCCCATCCCGGCCATCGCCTGGGTGCCGATGTCCATCATGCTGTGGCCCGACAACGAGGTGAGCATCGTCTTCATCACCTTCCTGGGCGCCTTCTTCCCGATCCTGCTGAACACCGTGCATGGGGTCGAGGCCATCGACCCGGTGCTGCTGCGCGCCGCCCGCACGCTGGGCGCGGGCGAGGCCAGCCTGCTCAGGCACGTGGTGCTGCCCGGCGCCCTGCCCCACATCTTCACGGGCCTGGCGGTAGGCATGGGCGTGGCCTGGGTGTCGCTGATCGCCGCCGAGATGATCTCGGGGCAGTTCGGCATCGGCTACTTCACGTGGGAGGCCTACTCCCTGATCAGCTACGCCGAGATTGCGCTCGGGATGATCACCATCGGCGTGCTGGGGCTGCTGTGCAGCGGCGCCATCCGGCTGCTGGCCAAGCTCGCCATGCCCTGGCAGGCTCATTCGCAAGGGGGACGGTGATGGACGTGGCAACAGCATCCCGTGGCCGCGTGGACGTGCGCGAGCTGGACATCCGCTTCCACTCAAAAGGCCAGGATTTCGAAGCCGTGCGCGCCGCCAACGTGCATGTGCGGCCCGGCGAGTTCGTGTCGCTGATCGGCCCCTCCGGCTGCGGCAAGTCCACGCTGCTGAACGCGGTGGCAGGCTTCCTCAAGCCCAGTGGCGGCCAGGTGCTGCTGGACGGTCAACCCATCACGGGCCCGGGCTCGGACCGCGGCGTCGTGTTCCAGCAGTACTCGCTCTTCCCATGGATGACGGTGCGTGCCAACGTGGAGTTCGGGCTGCGCATGAAGGGTGCGTCGGCCAGCGACCGCGAGGCGCAGGCGCGCACGCTGCTGGGGCTGGCCGGCCTGCTGTCCTTCGAGAACCACTACCCCGACCAGCTCTCCGGCGGCATGAAGCAGCGCGTGGGCATCGTCCGCGCGCTGGCCACCAGCCCGCAGGTGCTGCTGATGGACGAGCCGTTCGGCGCCCTCGACTCTCAGACCCGCGTGGTGATGCAGGAGATCCTGACCAATATGTGGCAGCGCCTGCGCATCTCGGTGCTCTTCATCACGCACGACATCGAGGAGGCGGTGTTCCTGTCCGACCGCATCTACGTGATGACGGCAAGGCCCGGGCGCATCAAGGCCGAGCTGGACGTGCCGCTGCCGCGGCCGCGCACGCCGGACATGACCTCCGAACCCGAGTTCGTCGCCATGGTGCGCCAGATCAAGGGCCTGATCCGCGAGGAAAGCATCGCGGCCATGGGGGGCGAACTGAGCGAAGGCGGGCTGGCGGGCCTGTGCACCGAGATCGGCCCGCAGGGCGTGGAGCACCTCGTCTGATGGACGCCATTCCCACCGAAGTCGTCTGGCACCAGGCCAGTGGCGTGCTGGCGCTGGCCTGGGCCGATGGCCGCGCCGCCCGCCTCAGCGGCCCGGTGCTGCGCGCCGCCTGCAAATGTGCCGGCTGCGAGCAGCGCCGGCGCAGCGGCGAGCCCGTGCAGGCGCCCATCGACACACAGCTCACCGCCCTCCACCCCGTCGGGCCGCAGGGCCTGCAGCTCGTCTTCAGCGACGGCCACGACCGCGGCATCTACCCCTGGCCCTATCTGCATCAACTCTGCCTGGAGCCTTGCGCATGAGCATCCTTTTCGACGCCAAGGTGCTGGACGTCCGCCACTGGACCGACCGCCAGTTCTCCTTCACCTGCACTCGTGACCCGGGCTTTCGCTTCCAAAGCGGGCAGTTCACGATGATCGGCCTGATGGTCGACGGCAAGCCGCTGCTGCGCGCCTACAGCGTCGTCAGCCCGCACTGGGACGACACGCTGGAGTTCCTCAGCATCAAGGTGCCCGACGGCCCTCTGACCTCGCGCCTGCAGCACATCCAGGTTGGCGACACGGTGCACATCGGCCGCAAGGCCTCGGGCACCCTCGTCACGCAGAACCTGCTGGCCGGCCGGCATCTCTACCTGCTGGCCACCGGCACGGGCCTGGCGCCGTTCATGGCCATCGTGCGCGACCCCGACGTCTACGAGCTCTACGAGAAGGTCATCCTCGTGCATGGCTGTCGCCAGGTGAGCGAGCTGGCCTACGAGGACATCATCACGCGCGAGCTGCCCGACAACGAATTCTTCGGCGACCAGGTGCGCGACAAGCTCATCTACTACCCGACCGTCACGCGCGAGCCCTTCCGCAACCAGGGGCGCATCCCGACGCTCATGGCCAACGGCAAGCTGCCCAGCGACATCGGCCTGCCGCCACTGTGCAAGGAGAACGACCGCTTCATGCTGTGCGGCAGCCCCGAGATGTTGCGCGACACGCGCGCGGTGTTCGACGAGATGGGCATGACCGAGGGCAATATGAGCCATCCCGGGCATTTCGTCATCGAGCGGGCCTTCGTCGAGAAATAGCCCTAGATCCGGCAGTTGACCGCTCACCATTCTTCGAAAGAATCGATGCATCAACACCTTGGCGTTTGGTCCGTCCTCACCACTTCGGTGARCAACGCTGCACGCCCGCTGGTCTGGCGCTTCARSCCGCTGGCSGCGTTGCTYCTCCTCGTGGGCATGAGCCCACTTCGTCGTCACGCCTTGCCAGCGGCCCGCCTCGCCAGCCACTCGGTCGTGCCCAACTGCCGGATCTAGGGCCGCATGCTGGCACGGGCTGCCTTCTTCGACGCTCATGGCCAGGCCCTGCGGCGAGTCTGGCCGGGTTGGGCGACCTGCGTGCTGATCGCTTTGGCTGCGTCATTCGTTGCCGCGCTGTATCAGGGGCCGCCGATGTTGTATGCGCTGCTGTTCGGCGCGGCGCTGCACAGCCAGAGCCCGCAGGACCGCACGGCCGCTGGTGTGGACTTCTGCGGCCGCACGCTGCTGCGCCTGGGCGTGGGGCTGCTGGGTGCGCGCATCAGCTGGGAGCAGGTCGCCGGGCTCGGTTGGCCGACCTTGCTTGTCGTGTTGTTCGCGGTCGCCAGCACCCTCCTGTGCGGTCGGTGGCTGGCTAAGGCACTGCGCCTGCCGTGGGCGCTCGGCGTGCTGGCGGGCGGCGCCACGGCCATCTGCGGCGCCTCTGCGGCGCTGGCGATCGGCGCGGTGCTGCCGCGCGCCGGTGAAGGGGAGACGCCGAACGAACGTCACGCGCTCGTCGTGGCCGTCTTGGCCACGCTGCTGTCGACGGCGGCGATGGTGGCCTACCCACTGATCGCGCGGCAGTTGCAGCTGTCGCCGGCTGGTGCTGGCCTCTTCATCGGCGGAAGCATCCATGACGTGGCGCAGGTGGTGGTAGCGGGCTATTCGATCTCTGCGGCCGCCGGCGACGCGGCCTCCATCGTCAAACTGCTGCGCGTCAGCCTGCTCTTCATCGTCGTGCTGGGCGTGTCCATCGCCTGTCGGACTTCGGCCGCCGAGCCGCCGCGCCAGGCACGACCGATGGTCATGCGACTCGGCGCGCTGGTGCCGGGCTTTCTGTGGCTGTTCGTCGTGCTGGCGACGCTCAACTCGCTGGGATGCCTGCGGCCAGTGCAGGAGCAGCTCAATCTCGCCTCGCGCGCCTGCCTCATGCTGGGGGTGGCCGGGCTCGGCATGAAGACGTCGTTCCCGCACCTCGCCAGCGCAGGTTGGCGGCCCATCTTGCTGATGGTGGCGACGAGCTTGTGGCTTGCAGCCGTTTCGCTCGCCGCCGCCTGGGGATTGCGGTTTTATTGAGGGTCCAACAAATCAGACCGTGGTCGGTGAGTCGCTCTGCAGCGTCCTGTCTATCTCGACGCGGTTCCGGCCGGCCTCCTTGGCGCGATACAGGGCCTCGTCGGCCCGCTTGAGGGCGTTCGCAGCTGACCCTCCCGGCGGCGACAGCGCCACGCCGAAGCTGGCGGTGATTGCGAGGCGGCCCGCAGTACAGCTGACCTCGCTCTGCTGCACGCGTTCGCGAAGCTTCTCGGCCAGGCGGGCGGCATCACGCACACGCGTGCCCTGGCAGGCGATCAGGAACTCCTCGCCGCCCCAGCGACCGATGACATCGCTCGCGCGCAGGTTGGCCGCGACGATGGCCGCAACGCGGCGCAATACCTCGTCGCCGCAATCATGGCCATGGCGGTCGTTGACATGCTTGAAGTGGTCGATGTCCAGCAGCACGAGCGACATCCCCTGTGCCGCCTCTTCCATGTCACCCAGCGATTGCTCCAGGCCGCGCCGGTTCAACACACCGGTCAGTTCATCGACCGTAGCCAGGCGGCGCAGGTTCTCCTGCTCGATGCGCAACTGACGCGTGCGCGCTGTCAAGGCATCGATCTCCCGCTGCTGGCGGCGATGGCTCAGGCGCAGTCGCTGCCAGCCGCGCAACACCATGGCGCAAGCACCAAAAAGCCAGGCAAGCAGGATGCCCAGGTAGACGCGGTCGTCGCTGATCCATTCGCCCTTCAGCACCAGGCGGCGAAGCTGCAGTTCATGGTGCTGGCCGGTCAGCTCTCCGGGAATGCCGATGGACAACGACGTCGCGTTGTCCAGGCTCGGCTGGTTGTACTCGCGAGGCAGATTGAACATCTGGACCCACCAGTCGGGCACGTTGAGTTCGCTCAACTTGATGCGCACCGGTTGCTCAACGTCTCGCCTTCGAAGCGTGACCGCGTGCATCCGCGAGCTGTTGGCGTCCTCGAGCCTGGAGAAGCGTGGATCGAAATTCCGGATATCAAGATGCAGGAATGGCGCCGGCCCTTGGTAGTCCAGTTCCAGCTCGATGTGATCAAAACCGCTCAGATCCCGGCCGCGGCTGAGATCGTCGCCGGTCAGCAGATAGGTCAGGACGCACGGCTGGTACTTCCCGGAGGCGACGTATTGGCAACGCCATCGCAACCGCCCGGCGTCCACCCACTGCACCGCGGCTTCCTCGCCGGCCTGAGGGGGGGCTTCCAGGAAATGCTTGCTCACGCCCGGCTCCAGCAGATCCAGAGTTCGCGCGGGCAGCATCATGTGAACACCCAGCACGGCCACGGTGAGCACGATCCCTCCCATGAGGAATCTGATGCTGGTCAGGTCAGATTGCACGCCATCAAACTTCGGCATTTGCGTCCTGTGCACTCTAGATCCAAAGGCGGGCGCCGGCACAACGAAGCGCTCGCCTCACGGGGCAAATCGCCGTCGACGGCAATCCATGAAAAACGCGGCCTGGCCAACTGCCGCGAATCGGGTCGATGGGCGCCAGCGCCTTCGATAATTGAAATTGGTAAGGCCAATTTAACGATTTATGCCATGTTCGCCTACACTGGTCAGACCTTCAATACCCTGACCCCCGTGAGCGACTTCCATGCCCCTTCCGCCTGCCTGGCGGGCAAGACCGTTCTGATCACCGCAGCAGCGCAGGGAATCGGACGTGCAAGCGCCCTGGCCTGCCTCGCGGCAGGTGCCGAGGTGATCGCCACGGACATCCAGGAAAGCGGTTTGGCCGCGCTGGCCCGGGAGGCGGCATCTTCGGCGCTGCGTACCGAGGTTCTCGATGTCCGCGACACCCTGTCGGTGCAGAGCCTGGCCGGTCGGTTGCCTGCTCTGCATGGCCTGTTCAACTGCGCCGGCTTCGTGCATCACGGCACGGTGCTCGACTGCGACGAAGCGGCCTGGGACTTCAGCATGGACCTGAACGTGAAGAGCATGCTGCGCACGCTGCGCGCCTTCCTGCCGGGCATGCTCGCAGAGGCCGCACGCCACGGCGGCGGCGCCTCGGTGCTGAACATGGCATCCATGGCCTCATCGGTGAAGGGCTTTGCGAACCGCTTCGCCTACGGCACGACCAAGGCGGCCGTCATCGGCTTGAGCAAGGCAGTCGCTGCGGACTTCGTCAAGCAAGGCCTGCGCTGCAATGCCCTTTGCCCCGGCACGGTGGACACACCGTCCCTGCGCGGGCGGATCGCTGCGGCGGCCGATCCCGTGCAGGCCGAGAAAGACTTCATCGCCCGCCAGCCCATGGGCCGGCTGGCCACCGTCGACGACATCGCTCCGCTCGTCGTCTTCCTGCTCAGCGACGCGTCGCGCTTCATCACCGGGCAGGCCGTTTGCGTTGATGGCGGCGTCACGATTTAAGGCGCGCGTCATTTCGGCATATCTCCCGATCCGTCAATAACGAACTTCTCATGAAACTCCTTCGCTACGGCCCTGTTGGCCAAGAACGCCCCGGCCTGCTCGATGACAACGGCCGCGTGYGCGACCTCTCAGGCCTTGTCGATGACGTTGCAGGCAACGTGCTGACGCCCGCCGGCCTCGCAAGGCTGCGCGATATCGACCCGACGGACCTGCCACTCGTCAGCGGCACGCCGCAACAGGACCTGCGCCTCGGCCCCTGCGTCGGCCGCGTCGGCAAGTTCATCTGCATCGGCCTGAACTACGCCGATCACGCTGCCGAGTCCGGCCTGCCCGTGCCGACCGAGCCCGTCGTCTTCGCCAAGTGGACCAGCGCCATCTGCGGCCCCGATGACGCGGTGCAGATCCCGCGCGGCTCGCTCAAGACCGACTGGGAGGTGGAGCTGGGCGTCGTCATCGGCGAAGGTGGCCGCTACATCGAGGAAGCCGACGCGATGAAGCATGTGGCCGGCTACTGCGTCGTCAATGACGTGTCAGAGCGCGAATGGCAGCTCGAGCGCGGCACGCAGTGGGACAAGGGCAAGGGTTGCGACACCTTCGGCCCCATCGGCCCCTGGCTCGTCACGGCCGACGAGGTGGCCGACCCGCAGCAGCTGGACCTCTGGCTGGAGATCGACGGCCGGCGCTTCCAGAACGGCAACACGCGCACCATGGTGTTCGGCGTTGCGCAGATCGTCAGCTACCTGAGCAAGTTCATGAGCCTGCAGCCCGGCGACATCATCTCCACCGGCACGCCGCCCGGCGTCGGCCTGGGCCAGAAGCCGCCGCTGTACCTGAAGCCCGGCCAGACCATGCGCCTGGGCATCCAGGGCCTGGGCGTTCAAACGCAGAAGACCGTCGCAGCATGACCACCCGCATCACAGGCCTGCGCACGGTGGATGTGCGCTTCCCGACGTCGCAGCACCTCGACGGTTCGGACGCGATGAACCCCGACCCGGACTACTCGGCCGCCTACGTCATCCTTGAAACCGACACGCCGGGCCTGGAAGGCCATGGCCTGACCTTCACCATCGGCCGTGGCAACGATATCTGCTGCCGCGCCATTGAGGCCATGCGCCACCTGGTTGTCGGCCTGGAGCTGAGCTGGATCGCCGCCGACATGGGCCGCTTCTGGCGCCACGTCACGTCGGACAGCCAACTGCGCTGGATCGGGCCCGACAAGGGCGCCATCCACCTCGCCACCGGCGCCGTCGTCAATGCCGTATGGGACTTGTGGGCCAAGGCCGAGGGCAAGCCGGTGTGGCGCCTGGTGGCCGACATGAGCCCGGCCGAGCTGGTGCGCTGCATCGACTTCCGCTACATCACCGACTGCATCACACCCGACGAGGCGCTGGCGCTGCTCACCCGCGCAGCAGAGGGCAAGGCCGAGCGCCTGGCCACGCTGGAGCGCGAGGGCTACCCCTGCTACACGACCTCGGCCGGCTGGCTGGGCTACCCCGACGACAAGCTGCGCCGGCTGTGCCAGGAGGCTGTGGACGCGGGCTTCAACCACGTCAAGCTCAAGGTCGGCCGCGACCGCGAGGACGACATCCGCCGCCTGCGTATCGCTCGCGAGGTGCTGGGGCCGGACCGCAAGCTGATGATCGACGCCAATCAGGTCTGGGATGTTCCCGTGGCCATCGACTGGCTCAAGGACCTGGCCTTTGCC
>NZ_JBFUMO010000216.1:0-8942 GCF_054049355.1 Roseateles sp. P5_E11
CGACGACGCTGGCGGCGACGGGCGCGAGCTGCCCGAACAGAAAGCTGAGCTTGCCAGGGCCTTGCAGGGCCGCCGTGCAGCTCTGCTTGCAGGCAGCCATGCAGGCTTGTCCCCGAACGGGCAGCAACCAGTCGCGTGCCAGCGCCTCGTTTTCGACGGCTTCCAGCAGAGCCTGGCCCTGGCCATCGGCGCAGGTGGTGCAGATGATGAGGGCGCTCAATCCTCGATCCCCCGCTGCGCCGGCACGCCCGCCTTGTAGTGGTGCTTGATCATCGCCATCTCGGTGACCGTGTCGGCCAGCTCGATCAGTTCGGCCGGCGCGCCGCGCCCCGTCAGCACGACGTGCACATGCGGCGGGCGCTCGCGCAGGCAGGCCAGCACCGTCTCCAGCGCCAGCCAGCCGTAGCGCAGCGGGTACATGATCTCGTCCAGCACGACGAGGAAATGGTCGCCCGCACGGATGACCGATTCGGCGCGGCCCCAGCCCTCGCGGGCGAGTTCGGCGGAGTGCTCCAGGTCCTTGCTCTTCCACGAGAAGCCGTCGCCCAGGCCCTCGATCGGCACGCCCAGTTGCTCGAACACGCGGTGCTCGCCGAAGCGGGCGCTGGGCACCTTCATGAACTGGTAGATGCGCACCGGTTTGCCGCGCCCATGCGCGCGCAGTGCAAGGCCAAAGGCGGCGGTGCTCTTGCCCTTGCCGTCGCCGGTGTGGACGATCACCAGGCCACGGCGCTCGCCGCTCGGAATAACGCGTTCGCGGTCGACGGGAGGTTGTTCGATTTCCATGGGTCAGCCCCTGAAGAAAGCCGCTATGGCCTCCGGGTTGGACGGGAAGTAGTGGTGCACATAGCTCGCCCGCAGCGAGCCCTGCTGGTAGAGGGCCTCGGCGGTGTTGCCGCCGTTGGGGTTGCTGGCGGTGGCGATCGGCGCCAGCGGCGTCTCCAGCGTCGAGTAGTGATAGCTGTGGCCGCGCAACGGGCCTTCGGGCCAGGCGATGGCCTGCAGGCCCAGAGCCGCGAGGCGGTGCTGCACATGGGCGCGGCCGGGCATGACGCCGACCATGCGGTGAGTATCACCGGCCGCCTCAGTCAGTGAGTCCAGCAGTGCCAGCATGCCGCCGCATTCGGCGAGCAGCGGTTTACCTGCAGCGACATGGCCGTCCAGGGCTGCGGCCAGCGTGGGGTGGGCCCCCAGCGCCTCGACATGCAACTCGGGGTAGCCGCCGGGCAGCCAGAGTGCATCGCAAACCGGCAGGGCCTCATGGCGGATGGGCGAGAAGAAGGACAGTTCGGCGCCCAGGGCGCGGAGCAGGTCGACATTGGCTGCGTAGATGAAGCCGAAGGCGGCGTCGCGGGCGATGGCAATGCGGCGGCCCTGGAGCAGCGGTGGCAGCTGCGGCTCAGCGTTCGCCTCAAAGGCCTGGGGCTTGAAGGCCAAGCCAGGCCGCAGCCCGGCTTCCCAGGCATCGGCCCAGGCATCGAGCTGTGTATCCAGCCTCGGCTGCTCAAGCGCCTGCACGAGGCCGAGATGGCGCTCAGGCAGGATGAGCTTGGGCTCGCGCGGCAGGGCGGCGATCAGCGGCAGGTCGTCCGGCAGGCCTTCGCTGAGCATGCGTCCATGCGCCGCGCTGCCGATGCGGTTGGCGATGACGCCGCAGTGGTGCAGCTCGGGCCTGAAGCGCTGCAGTCCCGTCGCCAGCGCCGCGAAGGTCTGGGCCATGGCCGAAGCGTCGATGACGCAGACGACGGGCAGCCCGAAGGCGACGGCCAGGTCGGCGCTGCTCGGGTTGCCGTCGAACAGGCCCATGACGCCTTCGACGAGGATGAGGTCAGCCTCGCGCGCGGCCTCGGCCAGCAGGGCCTGGCAGTGGGCGAAGCCGCCCATGAAGAGGTCGAGCTGGTAGACCGGGCGGCCGCTGGCGCGCTCGAGGATGCTGGGGTCAAGGAAGTCCGGCCCGGTCTTGAAGACGCGCACGCGCTTGCCGCGGCGTGCATGGCTGCGCGCAATCGCCGCAGTGACGCAGGTCTTGCCCGATCCCGAGGACGGGGCGCTGATGAAGAGGGCGGCGCAGGAGGTCATAAAGGCAGGGCGACCCAGCGCCCTTCAATCTGTGCAATGTGCAGGCTGGGACCGAAGACGCGTTTCAGCGCCGCATGCGTGGCTGCATCGGCCGGTGCGCCGGTGTGCACGATGCGGCCATCGGCCATCAGCACGAGATGGTCGGCCTGCAGCGCGAGATGCAGCTCGTGCAGAACGCTGACGACGCTGTGGCCGGCGGCGACGCGCTCACGCACCAGGGCCATCCATTCGGCCTGGTGGGGCGGGTCGAGGTGGGCCAGGGGCTCGTCCATCAAGGTCAGCGGCGCCTGCACCGCGAGGGCCCGGGCCAGCAGCACACGCTGGCGCTCGCCGCCCGACAGAGACCCCAGCCGGCGCTCGCGCCAGGCCCAGCTCTGCGTGGATTCCATCGCGGTCTGCACGGCGACATGGTCTGCCGCGGTGGGCGGCGCCAGCCACGGCCGGTGCGGCAGGCGGCCGAGCTGCACGACGTCCTGGGCCGTCAGGTCGTCGGCGCCGGTCTCCTGCTGGCCCATCCAGGCCAGTTGGCGGGCGCGCTCGCGGGACGGCCAGTCATTGAGCGGCTTGCCGCCGAGCAGCACATTGCCTTCACAACGCTGCAGGCCGGCGATGGCGCGCAGCAGCGTCGACTTGCCGGCGCCGTTGGGGCCGACGATGGCCGTCCAACGGCCCTGGGGCAAGGCAAGATCGATGTCGCTGATCAGGTCGCGGCCGTCGATGCGGACGCGGGCGATGCGGGCGTGCAGGGCATTCATCGCTTGGGCGCTCCGCGTCTATGCATCAGCACAAGAAGATAGACGCCGCCCAGCAGCGCGGTGACGAGACCGACGGGCAGCTCCTGCGGTCGCATCAACCCGCGCGCGATCACATCGGCCACCAGCAGCAGGGCGCCGCCGGCCGCGGCCGACATCAGGATCAGCCGGCCGTGAAGCATGGGGCAGAGGCTGCGCACGAGGTGGGGTGCGACGAGGCCGACGAAGGCGACGATGCCGGTCTGCGCGACGGCAGCACCCGTGGCCAGCGCAAAGGCCAGGATCAGCAGCCGCCGCATCAGGCCCATGCGCACGCCCAGCGACGCGGCGGTGGCCTCGCCCAGCGTCAGCGCATCCAGGGCCGGGCTGGCCAGCAGGCCGATGACGAGGGCCGCGATGCCACTGGCGGTCATCACCGTGACGCTGCTCCAGCCCAGCAGGCCGGTGTTGCCGAGCAGGAAGGCCTGCATGGCGCGCAGGATGTCAGGCGCCCACAGCGTGGCCAGGCCCGTGAGCGCATTCAGCACGACGCCGACGACGACGCCGGCCAGCAAGAGGCGCAGCGTCTGCTCGACGCCGCGCGCCAGGATCAGCGTCAGGCCCACGCCAACCAGCGTGCCGACGAAGGCGATGCCGGTCAGTCCCACATGGGCCAGCAGCGACGAGGTCTGGGGCGAGATGCCGGTCAGCGCCAGCGCGATGGCCACCGCGAGACCCGCGCCCGAGGCGCTGCCCAGCAGATAGGGATCGGCCAGCGGGTTGCGGAACAGGCCTTGCGACATCGCACCGGCCATGCCGAGCAGGGCGCCGGCCCACCAGGCGCCCAACGAGCGCGGCAGGCGGATCTCCCACAGGATGATGCCCATGCTGTCGTCGCCGAGGTCGGCCCAGCCGGTGCTGCCGACCGCCACGCCGGCCAGAACGCCGACGGCGCCAACGATGAGCAGCAGCGCCAGGAGTAGGCCCGGACGCAGATTCATCACGAGGCGCCCTTCTCGCGCAGGCAGCGGGCCATGATCTGCGCCGCCTCGGCCATGCGCGGCCCCGGGCGGGTGAGGATGTCGCCCTCCTCGGGCTTGAAGATGCAGATGCGGCCGCGCTTGACGGCGTCGATGCGGTCCCAGCCGGGGCGCTGGGTCAGGCCTTCGGAGCCGCGCTGGCCGATCATGATCAAGGCCGGGTTGGCCTTGACGACGAACTCGGGGTTGATCTTGGGGAAGGGGCCGAGCGACGCCGGGATGATGTTGCCGGCGCCGAGCTTGGTCAACGTCTCGCCCATGAAGGAGGACTCGCCAGCGGCCCAGATGCCGGGGGCGACCTCGAAGTAGACGCGCACGCCCCGCGCCGACGCTGGCACGCTGCTGGCCGCCGCGGCGACGCCGGCCTCGATATGGCGCCAGACGCGCTGGGCGTCAGGCACGCCGAGCACCTGGCCGATGATGTTCAGCACGCGCTGAACGTCCTTGTAGCTGCGCGGTTCCAGAACGACGACCTTGAGGCCCAAGGCGCGCAGCCGCTCGGCCACGCGCGAGGACACGGCCACCAGCACGACATCGGGCTTGAGCGACGCGATCAGCTCGACATTGGTGTCTTCCATGCCGCCGAGCTTGGGCAGGGCGTTCACTGAGGCGGGGAAGTTGGAATAGCGGTCGACGCCGACCAGGCGGGCGCAGGCACCGAGTTCGCAGACGGTCTCGGTCAGCGAAGGCAGCAGGCTGACGATGCGCTGCGGCGGCGTGCTGATCTGCGTCACCTGGCCGAGGTCGTCCTTGATGTCGATGGCAGCAACCGGCAGCGCAATGGCCAACAGCAGCAGGGCAAGCAATCTACGCATGGTTCGAATCCTCGACGGGTCGTGTCCAGGCCTGGCCCGCGACCATCAGTGTCAATCGGCCGCACAGGCGCGCGACGTCCTGGTTCAGGCGGCCAAGCTCGTCGATGTAGTCGCGCACCTCTCGACCCAGCGGCGACACGCCCCAGCCGACCTCGTTGGAGACGAAGACGACGGGCGACTTCAAGCGTGGCAGCAGATCCAGCAGCGCGGTGCGCTCGGCCTGCCAGCCGGCCGCATCGGGCGCGCCGCTCATCGGCATCAGCCAGTTCACCAGCCACAGCGTCAGGCAATCGACAACGACCAGGGTGTTGGCGTCGTCGACCTGTTGCAGGGCCGCGCTCAGGACCAGCGGGGCTTCGACAGTCTCGAAACCTGCCGGCCGTGAGGCACGGTGATGGGCGATGCGCTCACGCATCTCGTCGTCGGCCGCCAGCGCGGTGGCGATGACCACCACGCGGCCGGGCCAGCCCAGAGCCAGCTTCTCGGCCCGGCGCGACTTGCCGCTGCGCTGGCCGCCGACGATGAGTTCGTGAGCGTTGTTCACTTCATGTGTTTGTCAGGTACCCGGAGTTTGCGGGCYGAGCGCCGGGCCGCTCCCAAGCCGGCCCGCCTTGGGCGATGTGCTTGCCGGTCGATCCGGCAAGCATCGCCGTCCCCTTGGGGGACCGACCAGACTCGCTCGCGTTCAGCGACGCGAGTTTGGGCGAGGGGCTCACAAGCTTGGGCTCCAGCGCAGGCTGATCAGCGCCGTGCGCGGTGCCGACGCATAGCCATAGGCCGTCGACGTCTCGCGGTCGAAGGCGTTGTCCAGGTTCAGCTGCAGCTTCAGATCCTTGCGGATCTTGTACTGCGCGTTGAAGTTGACCAGGCCATAGCCGCCCAGCTTGCGCGTGTTGGCGGCGTTGTCCCAGCGCGCGCCGGAGGCCTGCACGCTGCTGCCCAGCACCCAGTCGCCCAGCTCGGTGTCGGCGCCGACCGTGGCCAGGCGCTTGGCGCGGCGAGCCAGCAGCAGCCCGGTGCTGGCGTCGGTGGGCTTCTGGAAGTCCATGGTGGCGCGCAGGTTCACGCTGCCGGCCTTGGTATTGCCAGCCAGGGTCACGCCGCGCAGGCGGGCCGCCGCCACGTTCTGATAGCAGCCGAAGGCGCTCTGGCAGCTGCCGGCGGCGCCGAAGATGATGAGGTTGCTGACGCGGTTGCGGTAGGCCGTGGCCGTGAGCTCGGTGTCGCCAACGCCGTACTTCAGGCCGAATTCGACATTGCGGCCGCGCTCGGCTTCGAGCGGCTTGACGCCAGGCTTGCTGAGGTCTGGCCCGTAGACCGTGCCCTGCTGGTAGAGGGTCGGTGCGCGAAAGGCATTGCCGACGGAGCCGACGACGCGCAGGCCGGTCAYGACCTCATAGCCAGCCAGCAGCGTGCCGGTGTCGACACTGCCGAACTGGCTGTCGTTGTCGTGGCGAGCGTGGGCTTGCAGGCTGAAGGCACCGGCATTGAGCAGATAGCCCGCGCCGATGGCATTGCGGTGGCGCTTGCCGACGCCGGCGGTCACAAGGCCGCTGTTCTCCAGCTTGTCCTCGATGCGCTCGCCCTGGAAGTTGATCTGCTGGCCCTGGCCCAGCACATAGGAGCCGGTCAAGGCAAGGTTCTTGACCTTGGTGACGGTCAGATAGGGCGAGGGCGAGGTCTCGTAGCGGTCGCGCGATTCGCCATAGCTGAACTGCGTCTGCACGGCCGGCGCCCATTGTGCCGTCCAGGCCAGACGGGTGGCGTCGGTGTCCTGCACGCTGTGGTCATCCACGAGGGGCCGGGACTTGGAGGAATCGTATTGCGCGTTCGCGTGGTTCTTGATGACGATGATTTCGGCGCGATGGCCCTCGGCCAGTTGGGCGCCGATGCGAGCCGTGCCCTGGTACTTGCGCCAGCCGTCCCGGTCAGGGATGTAGCTGAAGGAGCCGGGCACGTCGATCGTCGAGTTGAAGCCGTCGCTCTCCTCGATGGCGCCGGTGAAGGCGAAGTCGATGATGCCTTGGCTGCCGAACAGGCCGCCGTCGGCCTTCATCGTGCCCTGGGTGCCCAGGCCCACGCCGAAATCGGCGCTGATCTTGCCGCCGCCATTCCCTCCTGCTTTACGGGTGAAGATCTGCACGACACCGCCGACGGCGTCAGAGCCATAGATGGCGCTGGCCGGTCCCTTCAGCACTTCCACGCGCTCGACCTGCGAAACCGGGATGCCCTGCCAGCTGGCGCCGCCGGTGGACTGCGAGTCCATGCGCACGCCGTCGACGAGGACCAGCGTGTGGCGCGTATCGGCGCCGCGCAGGAAGAGGCTGGTCGTGGACGCCGCACCGCCGTTGCGGACCATCTCGGCGCAGCCGTTGTTGCGCAGCAGGTCGGCCACGCTGGCGGCGGCCTGGCGCTCGATGTCTGCGCGGGTGATGACGGTCAGGTCGGCCAGCACTTCCGACAGGCGCTGGGGCGTGCGCGCGGCGGTGGTGACGACGGTGTCGAGCTTGTTCTGGGCGTGGGCGGACGAGGCCAGGGCCAGCACGGCCAGGGCGAGCAGCGACCGAGGGGCCGCGAGGAAGGTGTGAGACATGAGAGGAGACGCGAACGAACACCCAGCCGCGCTGACCCCCGCAGCAAGGCTGAAAAACGGCCGCCGCGCAAGTGCGCGAGGCGGCCCCGTCGTTGGCCGGTATCCGGGCTGATGGACTTGAGTTTTGCTCGACGCCTTCCCGGTGCACGCACCAGTGGCTATGTGGTCGAACAGTGAGGCGCCAAGGCCTCGTCCACTTACCGTTGCGGGGACAGCTCAGGTTAGATCTGCGGCGTGACCGCTCGTCCTCCTGATTCCCGTTGAACTGCAGCCGCCGTGAAGGCGGGCGCGAGCACCAACGGCGCGGATTCTATCGATGGTCGCTGGCAGCGGTGGAGGGCTTGTGCGGTTTGGCCGTCTTCGGCGGCTTCAGATGGGTGACTTGTGGGGCGCTGGCAGCCTGGGCGGGCGGTGGCGGCGCCTGCAAGCCGACTGCCTGAGCGCGCAGGTGGCGGGCTTCAGCCTCGCTGGCGCGGCGAGACTGGGCCAGGACCGCAGCCTGCCGGGAGTCCGCGAAGTGGCGGTCGCGCGCCGCCTTGCTGTCGGCGGCGCTGGGCTGGTCGTAGTCGACGCTGCTGGCCGCGCTGCCACCGGGGCAGGGCGAGTCGCGCAGGTCGCGACCGTCGAGGCCGCAGCGGTAGACCTGGGCGCGGCGCGTCTGGGTCTGCGCCAGAACAGGCAGTGCGAGTGCGAGGRCCAGAATCAGCAGCAGAGGCTTCATGAGGCCGGAGTGTCTACTGGCGGCTGGGGTTTGGGCGGCTTGGGCCGCGGCGGTTTGGCGTGAATTTTGGCCAGCGCCTTGTCCATGTCGCCGCGCAACATCAGCTCGACGGCGCCGTAGCTCTTCTCGATGCAGTCCTCCACCGCCTGGCGCTCGGCCAGCGGCGGCTTGCGCAGCACATAGCCGGCCACCTCATCCTTGTGGCCCGGGTGGCCGATGCCCAGCCGCAGCCGCCAGAAGTCCCCGCTGCCAAGCTGAGCCCGCATGTCCTTCAGGCCGTTGTGGCCGCCGTCGCCGCCGCCCTTCTTGAACTTCATCTCGCCGGGCGACAGGTCCAGCTCGTCGTGGATGGCCAGGATCTCTTCCGGCGCGATCTTGAAGAAGCGCGCCAGCGCCGCGACCGACTTGCCGGACAGGTTCATATAGGTCATGGGCTGCAGCAGCCAGATGGGGCCGCTGGCGCCCGGCGCCTGGTTCACGCGGGCCACCAGGCCGTGATAGGCCTTGTCGGGCGCCAGGCTCACCTTGAGGCCCCGGGCCAGGCCATCGATCCACCAGAAACCGGCGTTGTGGCGCGTGTCTTCGTACTCGGCACCTGGATTGCCCAGGCCCACCATCAGCTTGATCATGACCATGATCGTAGCTTTGAGACCCAGCAATGCTGCAGCTACATTCGGCCGGGAAACTTGGCTGCAACCAGGAGTGGACCGAATGCAGAACAAGGAATCCAAGGGCAGCAAAACCTGGATCTGGGTCGCGGTAGCCGTCATCGTCATCGCGGGCGCGGCGTGGTGGTGGAAGGGCCGGGGCGGCGAAGGCGGCGCTGACGGGCCGGCAGGTGCGGCGTCCGCCGCATCCGGTGCCGGCGGGTCGGGCCGGCCCGCGGGCGGGCGCTTCGGCCGCAGCGGGCCGCAGCCGGTCACGGTGGCCGCCGTGCAAAAGCGCGACATGGCCGTCGTCGTC
>NZ_JBFUMO010000217.1:0-8937 GCF_054049355.1 Roseateles sp. P5_E11
GGCCGAGACCGCGTCGAAGCGCCCGCCAAAGCCCTGGGGCCACAGCTCGTGATACGCGAAGAACACGGCCAGGTTGAGGATGACGCCGACGACTGCCGCCGTGATGGCCGTCAGCGGCGCCGTGAACTGCAGCTTGCCGTGCGTGGACTCGATGACCGGGCCGCCGGCCAGGATGAAGACAAAGGACGGCAGGAAGGTGAAGAAGGTGACGACGCTCGCCGCCGCGGCGCCGGCCAGGAAGAGCGAGTCCGGCCCGAAGAGCTGCTTCACCCAGCCGCCGACGAAGCCGACGAAAGCGACCACCATGATCAGCGGCCCCGGCGTCGTCTCGCCCAGGGCCAGCCCGTCGATCATCTGCGTGCCGGTCAGCCACTGGTGCTGCTCGACGGCGCCCTGGTAGACATAGGGCAGCACCGCATAGGCGCCGCCAAAGGTCAGCAGCGCGGCCTTGGTGAAGAACCAGCCCATCTGCGTCAGCGCGCCTTGAAAACCGTGGGCGGCGACCAGGCCGGCCATGGCGGCCAGCCACAGCCCGAGGCCGATGGCGAGCACGCGGGCCAGGCGGCTGCGGCTGAAGCGGGCATGGGGTGGCGTCGGCGTGTCGTCGTCGATGAGGGCCGGGCCGTAGCCCTGCTTGGCAGCACCGTGGCCGCCGCCGAGGGCGAAAACCTGCGGCGCCAACCGGCCGCCGATGTGGCCGATGAGGGCAGCGGCCAGCACGATCAGCGGGAAGGGTGCGTCCAGCGCAAAGATGGCGACAAAGGCGGCGGCAGCGATGCCCCACAGCCAGCCGTTCTTCAGCGCCCGCGTGCCGATGCGGTGGGCCGCATGCACGACCAGGGCCGTCACCGCGGGCTTGAGGCCATAGAAGAGGCCGGCCACGACGGGCAGCTTGCCCCAGGCCATGTAGACCCAGGCCAGCGCGACGAGGATGAAGAGGGACGGCAGCACGAACAGCGCGCCGGCGACGATGCCGCCCCAGCTGCGATGCATCAGCCAGCCGATGTAGGTGGCGAGCTGCTGGGCCTCGGGGCCGGGCAGGACCATGCAGTAGTTCAGCGCATGCAGGAAGCGCTTCTCGCTGATCCAGCGGCGGCGCTCGACCAGCTCGGTGTGCATGATGGCGATCTGCCCGGCCGGCCCGCCGAAGCTGATGAAGCCGAGCTTGAGCCAGAAGCGGAAGGCTTCCCAGAAGCTGACGGGGCGGGGCGGCGAGTCGATGGCGGGGCTCCGGGCTGAAGACGGTCAGCCGCAATGTAGGGCCTGTTCAACGGGCCTGCGCCTTCGCGATGCTGTCGCGCAGCGAGGCGGCGATGTCGCTGTCGGCCGGCACCTCGGCCAGCACGCGGCGCCAGTAGCCCACAGCCGCCGCCGTGTCGCCGCGCTCATGGGCGGCGCTGCCGAGCAGGGCCAGCGTGGGCACATGGTGCGGGTCGAGCTTCAACGCGCGTTGCAGCAGCGCCTCGGGCTCACCAGCGAGGCCCCGGCCTTGCACCAAAGCGAGGGTGACGGCGTGCTGGCTCAAGGGCTGCGGGTCGGCGGGGCGCAGGCGTTCGAGTTGCGCGTAGGCGGGCAGGGCGTCCTGCGGGCGGCCCAACTGCTCGTAGGCGCGGGCCAGCAGGGCCCAGCCTTCGGCGTCGTCGGGCGTGCGCTGCAGACGGTCGGCCAGGCGCTGCACCATCTGCTGAACGGGGTTGGCGGGCAGCGCAGGCGGCGGGTTGATGGCGTCGGGTCGGCCGAGTTGGACGTAGAGCAGGCTGGCAGCGAGCGGCAGGGCCAGTCCCAGGACTGCAGCGGTGCGCCATGCGCGTGGGCTGTTGGGGCCCAGCAGGGCCGGCGCGAGAGGCAGCAGCGAGGCCAGCGTCAACACGACGGCGGCGAGGATGAATAGGCTCACCGCGGCTCCTCGCGCCGCCGGCCCTGGCGCAGATAGACACCGGCACCGATGGCCAGCAGTGCCAGCGGCCCGAACCAGAGCGGCGCCGTGCCGGCGTGCAGGGCGGGGCGGTAGAGCACCTGCTCGCCATAGCGCTGCACCAGCTCCTCACGCAGCTCGACTTCGCTGCGGCCGGCGGCCAGGCCTTCGCGCAGCTGGCGCTTCATGTCGACGGCCAGCGGCGCGCTGGACTCGGCCACGCTCTGGCTCTGGCAGACGACGCAACGCAGCTCCTGAGCCAGACGTTCGACGCGGGTATCGAGGTCTTCAGCCCGGGCATTGAAGGCCGCGGCCAGCAGCAGGGGCGCGACGAGGCTACGCACGCTTCAACCTCGCGATCAGGGGCAGCAGGCGCTTGTTCAGGTCCTCCGCCGTGACCGGCCCCGTGAGCCGCAGCCGCACGACGCCGCGACGGTCGATGACAAAGGTTTCGGGCACGCCGGTGATGCCCCAGGCCAGGCTGCCCTTGCCTTGCGGGTCCAGCCAGGTCAGCGCATACGGGTTGCCGTGGCGCTTCAGGAAGGCCAGGCCCAGCTCGGGCGTGTCGCGGTAGTCCAGGCCGACGACGCGCACGCCGCTCTGTTCGGCGAGCTGACCCAGCACCGGCAGCTCGGCGCGGCAGGGCGCGCACCAGGAGGCGAACACATTCAGCACCCAGACCTGGCCTTGCAAAGCCAGGCTTTCGCCGTCCAGGCGCTCGAGGTCGAGCACGGGAGCAGGTTTGCCGATCAAGGGCGAAGTGGGCTCCGCCAGGGCATCTCGGTTCAGGCCGCGTGCGAGCAGCGTAACGAGGGCTGCGCTGGCCAGCAGCGGAACGAGGGTGGCGAGCTTGGGTTTCATGGCGTCGAGAGCGCGGGGACGAAGTTGGGCTGCAACTCGGCGCGCGGGCTGCGTCCCCGAGCGAGTGCGCCCCAGAGGCCGCCGACGGCCATCAGCAGCGCGCCGATCCACACCCAGCTCATGAAGGGCTTGATCTGCAGGCGCAGCGCCCAGCGCCCGTCGACATCGGCATCGCCCAGGCTGACGTAGACGTCGCGCCACGGGCCGCGCGAGATGGCCGCCTCGGTCATCGCAGACTGCCGACGGGTATAGACGCGCTTCTCCGGCGACAGCGTGATGACCTCACCGCCGTGTTGCCACACCAGCTTGGCCCGGGCGGCGCGGTAGTTGGCGCCGTCCACGGCCTCCAGCCTTTCGAAGCGCAGCAGATGGCCTGCCACGCGCACCTGCTCGCCAGGCGCGAGTTGCAGGTCATGCGCCTGCTCCAGGCTGCGCACCAGCGTCACGGCCAGCACGAAGACGGCGATGCCGGCATGCGCCAGCCACAGCGGCAGGCTGTGCCGCCAGGCGGCGCGCTGGTGCCAGGCGAGTGACAGCGTGCCGCCGAGCGCCCACAGGCCGGTGGCGATGCCGGCAGCCAGCCACAGCGAGCCTTGCAGTGCGACGGCCAGCACCGCAGCGCTCGCGAGCGCGGTCAATGCCAGCGGCAGCAACGGCTTCACGGCACCCAGTGCCGCCACCCGCCAGCGCGCCAGCGGCCCGACGACGAGCAGGGCGACGAGGGGCAGCATGATGGGCGGGAAGACGGTATCGAAGTAGGGGGCGCCGACCGACAGCTTGGTGCCCGAGATAACTTCGGCCGCCAGCGGGTAGAGCGTGCCCAGCAGCACGGTGCCCGTGGCCGTGGCCAGCAGCAGGTTGTTCAGCAGCAGCAGCGATTCGCGCGAGCCGAAAGCGTAGCCCTCGGCCGCGGGCAGGCGGCCCACGCGCAGCGCGTACAGCGTCAGCGACCCGCCCACGGCCAGCGCCAGCAGCGCCAGGATGAAGAGGCCGCGCGACGGGTCGCTCGCGAACGCGTGGACCGAGCTGACCACGCCCGAGCGCACGAGGAAGGTGCCCAGCAACGACAGCGAAAAAGCCAGCAGCGCCAGCAGCAGGCTCCAGCGCAGGAAGCCCGGCCGCTTGTCGGCCACGGCCAGCGAGTGGATCAGCGCGGTGCCCAGCAGCCAGGGCATGAAGGCGGCGTTTTCGACCGCATCCCAGAACCAGAAGCCGCCCCAGCCCAGTTCGTAATAGGCCCAGAAGCTGCCGAGCAGGATGCCGCCCGTCAGCGCCGACCACGCGGCCAGCACCCAGGGCCGGGCCCAGCGCGTCCAGCGCGCGTCGGGCGCGTCGTCCAGCAGGGCCGCCACCGCGAAGGCGAAGCCGACCGCGAAGCCGACATAGCCCATGTAGAGCAGCGGCGGGTGGGCCGCCATGCCGGGGTCCTGCAGCAGCGGGTTCAGGTCGCGGCCCTCCAGCGGCGCGGGCAGCAGCCGAGCAAAGGGGTTGGACGTGAAGGCGATGAAGGCGAGGAAGCCAGCCGCCACGGCGCCAAGCACGCCCTGCACGCGCGCCGCGAAGGCGGGCGGTAGCTTGCGGCTGCGGGCGGCCACCAGCGCGCCCCAGGCCGCCAGCATCCACACCCACAGCAGCAGCGAGCCCTCGTGCCCGCCCCAGCTCGCCGTGATGCGATAGCCCAGCGGCAGCTCGTGGCTGGCGTTGGCGGCGACGTAGGCGACCGAGGTGTCGAGCTGGATGAAGCTGGCGACCAGCGTGGCGAAGGCGGTGCTGACGAGGCCGAAGCCGACGGTGGCCAGGGGCCGCGCAAGAGCCATCCAGCGCGTGCGGCCGGACTGTGCGCCCCACAGCGGCAGTAGCGCCTGCGCGAGTGCGACCGCCAACGCCAGCAGCAGTGCGAACTGGCCGAGTTCGGGCGTCATCTTGCGCTCGCTTGTTTGAGCGCCGCGGCAGCCTCGGGCGGCATGTAGCTCTCGTCATGCTTGGCCAGCACCTCGTCGGCGACGAAGCCCAGGCCGGCCAGCTTGCCCTGCGCGACCACGCCCTTGCCTTCGCGAAACAGGTCGGGCAGCGGGCCGCGGTAGCTCACGGCGACGTCGCGTGCACCGTCGGTGACCGTGAAGCTCATCAGGCCGTCGGCGCCGCGCTGCACTGAACCAGGCGCCACCATGCCGCCGAGCCGAAAGCGCGTGCCGGCCGACGCTTCACCGCGCACGATCTCGCTGGGCGTGACGAAGAAGACGAGGTTCTGGCGGAAGGCCTTCAGCACCAGGCCTCCGGCCATTGCGAGCAGGGCCAGCATGGCGAGCAGGCCGAGGAGGCGGATGTGGCGGGGTTTCATCGGCGGAGGGACCACAGCTCGACGGCGATGCCTAGGGCCACGGCCGTGAGTGAAGCCCAGACATAGAACGCGTGGGCGCCGAAGAGCTCGCTCATGTCAGGCTCCCAAGCGCACGTGGCCAGCGCGCCTCGGACTCGACCCGGGCCTGCAGCAGCCGCCTCGCCCGCGCCAGCACGACAGCGCCGGCATAGGCCCAGAACCCCAGCGTCGACAGCAGCAGCGCCGCCAGCATCTCCGGCGCGATCGCGCTGCCGCGCGCTGTGATGGAGGCGCCCTGGTGCAGGGTGTTCCACCAGCTGACCGAGAAATACAGCACTGGCAGGTTCAGCGCGCCAACCAGCGCCAGCAGCGCGCCGGCCTGGTCGCCACGACGCGGGTCGTCGGGCGTGTCGACCGCCGAGGTCAGCGCGATGAAGCCGACATAGAGCAGGGCCAGCAGCAGGGCCGAGGTGAGGCGTGCATCCCAGACCCACCAGGTGCCCCAGGTCGGCCGGCCCCAGAGCGAGCCGGTCAGCAGCGTCAGCACGGCGAACAGGGCGCCGGTGGGCGCCAGCGCGCGCATCAGCACGAAGGCCAGGCGCGTCTTCCAGGCCAGGCCCCACAGCGCCCAGAAGGCCATGGCGCCGTAGCAGACCATGGCGATCCAGGCCGCCGGCACGTGCAGGTAGAGGATGCGGTAGGCCTCGCCCTGCTGGGCGTCGGTGGGCGCGATGAAGAGGCCGAGGGTGAGGCCGGTCGCTATGCCGAGTGCTGCCAGCAGCCACAGCGCGGGCAGCAGCCGGCCGGTCAGCGGCAGGAAGTGGGCGGGGCTGGCATAGCGCCAGAGCGGGTGCGGGGTGGTCATTCAATCCAACATCAGTGAGAGAGCGGCCGAGGTGGCCCAGGGGGCGAGGGCCAGCAGCACGGCCAGCCAGGCGCCGAGCAGCAGCAGGGCGGTGTCTGCATTCGCACCGCCTTGGGCCGCCGCAGTGCCGAAGACGAGCACCGGCACCTCCAGCGGCAGCAGCAGCAGGGCCAGCAAGCCGGCGCCGGCGCGCGCATGCAGCACCAGCGCCGCGCCCAGGCCGCCGAGCAGCGCCAAGGCGGGTGTGCCGAGCAGCAGGCTCAGCGCGAGTGGCGTCGGGTTGTCGATGCCGAAGGCCAGCGCCAGAAGCGGCGTGACGAGCACCAGCGGCAGGCTGCTTAAGGCCCAGTGCACGGCCAGCTTCAGCGCCACGGCAAAAGGGCGTGGCAGCGGCGCCAGCCACCATTGCTCCAGGCTGCCGTCGGCCAGGTCGGGTGCGAACAGGCGCGGCAGGGCGAGCAGGCTGGCCAGCAGAGCGGCAATCCACAGCAGGCCCGGCGCCAGCTCGCGCAGCCTAGCCGGCTCGGGCCCGAGACCCAGGGGAAACATGGCGGCCACGCCGACGACGAAGCCCAGAGGCGTCAGCCATTCGGCCGGCTGGCGCAGCGTGCTGGACCACTCCCGCCGGGCGAGCGCCGCGGCGGCCTGCAGAGCGACGCCCATCAAGGCCTCCCGAGCTGCAGGCTGCGGACGCTGCGCTTGAGCGGCAGGGCCTGGTGGCTGGTGAACACGACGCTGCCGCCTTCATCCGCATGCCGATCCAGGCGTTGGGCGATGCGATCGGCCATCGCGGCGTCCAGCGCGGCGAGCGGCTCGTCCAGCACCCACAGCGGTGCAACCCGGGGAAGCCACAACTGCGCCAGGGCGACGCGGCGGCGCTGGCCCTCGGACAGCTGGGCCAGGCGCAGCCCGGCGGCGTCGTCCAGGCCGACCGGCGCGAGTGCCGCCAGAGCCTGTCCTTCAGTGCAAGGACGCCCGGCCAGCGCGGCGCTGCTGCGCAGCTGTTCGATGACCGACAGCACGTCCTTGAGCCCGGGCCGGTGGCCGATGTAGAGCAACTCGCGCTCCACATGCACCCGCCCCGCGCGCGGCGCGCTGAGGCCGCAGATCAGCCGCAGCAGGCTGGTCTTGCCGCTGCCGTTGGCGCCCTGCACCCACAGCAGCTGGCCGGGATGCAGGGCCAGGTCCATCTCTTCGAACAGCGGCCGCGCCCCACGCGACTGGCCCACGCGCTGCAGGATGAGCACGGGTGGCGCAGAAAGGGAAGCGAGGGCGAGAGACATGCCCGCCACTCTAGGCAGCGGGCCATGCGGCGCCAACGAAGCAAAACGACTGAGCTATTTCAGTTGGCGCTGCTTTTCGCGCTCAAGCCGTCAGGCTTCGGGGCGCGGGATCAGAGTCCGGCGCGCCGCAGCCACGCCTCGGCGTCGGTCGGGTGAATCTCGTCCGCAGACCGCAGGTTGCGCAGCACGCGGTAGCGGCTTTCGATGCCCACCAGCATCAGCACCCGTTTGCCGGCATGCGCGTGCACGGCGTCGCGCAGCCGATCGGCGTGGTGCTGATCCCACTGGGCCTGCACCTGGGCAGCCTCCTGGCCCACCAGGCCCTCCTCGATCTCCCGCAGCGCAGCCACCAGCCGGTCCGTCTTCTCGCTGTTCACGTCGGCAGCAGAGCTCCACCCGCTGGCCAGCGCGCGATACGTGGCCTGCTTCAGCTCGTCGAGCGCCTTGGCGCCGGCCGGGTTCCGCTCACCGAAGGCCTTGTAAGCCTGGCCCACCGAGCCCGTCAGCTGATTGAACAAGGCTTCGTCCGGTTCCGATCCCAGAGCCGGGATGCCGGTGGCATCGAGGTAGGGAAAGATGACGTCGAGGTACTCGACCTTGCCGGGCCAGACCTTGCGGGTGCGCAGTTCCTTGGGTGTGACGTCCAACACCAGCACATCGGGCTTCACGGCCTCGATGACCTGGCGGAGCACGGGCAGGCCATAGGCCGGCACCAGCTTGTGCCGCGAGTACAGGGTGGAGACAACGAACACCTCGCCTTGGGTCGCCAGCGCCGCCCTGGTGGCAGCCGGCGCAGCCGCCAGCACGCCGAGCAAGACCCGTCTCGACCAGTCACGCCTCATGGGGTTCATGCAGATCCTGTGCCATTGAAGGCATGCAATCTAGGTCGGCGCGCGCATGAGGCATGGCCCATGCGACGAAACGGGCTGTGGCGCGATGGGCTTGGCTTATCCGCCTACAAACCCGCCGCCMGCGCCGCCAGCGTACCCAGCTCGCCATACAGCGGCAGCACATTGGTGCCTGCGGTTGGATGCACGCGGTTGGACAGCAGCACGAAAAAGCTGCGGCTCGTCGGGTCCAGCCAGAAGGCGCAGCCGGTGAAGCCGGTGTGGCCAAAACTGGTGGGCGGATAGAGGCTGCCGCGCGGGCGCGCATAGGGCGAGGCGATGTCCCAGCCCATGCCGCGCTGCTCTGCGAGGCCGGGCGGGGACTGCGGCRTCGTCAGCAGGGCCACGCTTTGCTCGGACAGCAGGCGTCGGCCGTCCTCGCCCACGCCGCCGGCCAGCAGCATGCGCGCGAAGCGGGCCAGGTCCGCCGTCGTCGTGAACAGGCCTGCATGGCCGGCCACGCCGCCCATCTTGCGGGCGGTCGGGTCGTGCACCTCGCCGCGCAGCACCTGGCCACCGGGCAACTTCTCGGTCGGTGCGACGCGTGAGGCGTCCATGCGGCGCAGCGGCAGATAGCCGCTGTCCATCATGCCCAGGGGCTGGAACAGGGCCTGCTCGGCCAGGCGTTCCAGCGCCACACCACTGGCGCGTTCGACGATCAGGCCGAGCAGGATGTAGTTGACGTCCGAGTAGCGGAACTGCGCGCCCGGCGCAGCGGCCAGGGGCAGGCCGCAGGCGATGCGCAGGGCGTCGTCCTTACCCGCCCAGTCGCCGGCGCCATTGCGGGGCAGGCCGGAGGGCAGGCC
>NZ_JBFUMO010000218.1:0-8916 GCF_054049355.1 Roseateles sp. P5_E11
GCCTTGATGGCGTTGGCGTCCAGCAGCTCGCAGCGGGCGATGGGCACGCCGATCTGGATGATCTGCATGGCCGTGCGCACGGCCGCATCGATGCTGGGGAAGAAGCAGACCGCGGCCGACACGGCTTCGGGCAGCGGGTGGACCTTGACGGTCAGCTCGGTGATGACGCCCAGCGTGCCTTCGCTGCCGATGACGAGGCGCGTCAGGTCGTAGCCGGCGCTGCTCTTCCTGGCGCGCGAGCCGCAGCGCACCACCTCGCCGCTGGCCGACACGAAGCGCAGCGCCAGCACGTTCTCGCGCATCGTGCCGTAGCGCACCGCGTTCGTGCCACTGGCGCGCGTGGCGGCCATGCCGCCGAGGCTCGCGTCCGCGCCGGGGTCAATGGGGAAGAACAGGCCTTCGTGCTTGAGCGCCTCGTTCAGCGCCTTGCGCGTGACGCCGGGCTGCACCGTCACCGTCAGGTCCTCGGCGTCGACGCGCAGCACCTGTTTCATGCGCGACACATCCAGGCTGATGCCGCCCTGCACGGCCAGCAGATGGCCTTCGAGCGACGAGCCCGCGCCATAGGGAATGACGGGCACACGGTGCTGCGCACACAGGGCCACAACGCGCGCGACCTCAGCCTCGCTCTCGGCAAACACGACGGCCTGGGGCGGTGGCACGTCGAACACCGATTCATCGCGGCCATGCTGCTCGCGCACGGCCAACGCGGTCGAGCAGCGGTCGGCGAAGTCGGCACGCAGGCTGTCCAGCAGCGCGGCCGGGAGTGGGGCGGGCGAGAAGGATTCGGGCGCGTTCATGGCCAACTCCAGGGGGTCAGACAAGGATTGTGTTGCAGTGCCCCTCGCATGGTGACAGCATGGGGCACACAGCGAACCCCGGGAGACCTGCATGGACCCGACCCTGACCTGGCTGCTGCTCGTCGCGGCCGTTGCCCTCATCGCTTTCGGCGCGGTGCGCTTCGATCTGCTGGCCGCGCGCTGGCGCGAGGTCTTCGGTCACCCGCCACCGCCCCACGACGCCCCGCCCGCGCCGCGCTGGACGTCGGCCCAGGGATTCAAGCCGCATGACGCGCCGGTGCACAAACCGGCCTTCCACCGCAGCGGCCGCCGACACTGAATCGGCGCCGCAGCAGGGCCTTGCCAACGAGGAGAACGCCATGAGCCCGACGACCACTCTGACGATCAGCCGCAAGCTGATGCTGCTGACCCTGCTCGTGCTGGTGGCCATCAGCATCCCTTCGGCCTTCCAGGTGCGCCAGGCGCGTCAATTGGCTCAGGCGGCGCAGGGCGAACTCGAAGGCCTGGCACCCGCGCGGCTGCTCGTGCGGCTGGCCCAGCTGACCCAGCAGCACCGCGGCCTGTCGGCTGCCGTGTTGGGCGGCAACGACTCGGTGCAGACGGCACGCTCGGCCAAGAACGCCGAGGTGGTCAAGCAGGTTGCCGCCGTCGACACCATGCTGAAGGGCGATGGCGCGAACGACGCGATGCGCCAGACCTGGCAGGACGCGCGCACGCGCTGGGACAGCCTGTCCAGCCAGGTGGGCGCCAAGGGGCTGAAGGCGGCCGAGAGCAGCACCCTGCACGCCCAGCTCATCGCCGTCTACTTCAAGCTGTTGGACCAGCTCGTCGACCAGTCCGGCCTCATCCTCGACCCCGAGGCCGACACCTATTTCCTGATCAGCGCGACGCTGGCGCGGCTGCCCATCGCCACCGAGGCCCTGGGCCAGGCGCGAGCGCGTGGCGCCGGCTTTCTGGCTGAAGGCAAGATCGGCCCAGAAGGCCGCACCCTGCTGGCCGGCCTCGTGCAGCAGGCCGCCGACCAGCATGCCGGCATGGGCACGGCCTTCGACAAGAGTTTCGCCGTCAATGCCGACCTCAAGAGCCGGCTGGGTAGCAAGATCGCCGCACTGGACGAACAGGTGCGCGGCTCGCTGAAGCTGACCCGCGACGAGCTGATCGCCAAGGAGGAGCTGGCCTACGCGGCGCCCGACTACATAGCCAGCTACACCCGCACCATCGACGCGATGTATGTCGTCGCCGAGGAGGCGATGGATGCGCTGGACGGCATGCTTGGCGCGCGCGTGTCCAGCCTGCGCACCAGCAGTTGGGTCGTCTTCGGCCTGCTGGCCTTCATGCTGGGCGCCGTCTTCCTGCTCGCGCGCGGCATCTCGCGCAGCATCACCGTGCCGCTGCAGCATGCCGCCGGCCTGGCCCAGCAGATCGCCGAACGCGACCTCAGCGGCGACGTCATCGTCAGCGCGCGCGACGAGATCGGCCAGCTGACGATGGCGCTGCTGGCCATGCGCGACAGCCTGTGCGGCGTCATCGGCGAGGTGCGCAGCAATGCCGGCGAGGTGGCGCAAGCCTCGCAGGAACTGGCCTCGGGCAACCGCGACCTGTCGCAGCGCACCGAGCAGCAGGCTTCGGCGCTCGAGGAAACCGCCAGCTCCATGGAGCAGCTGACCGCCACCGTGCGCAGCAATGCTGATCAGGCCGGCGACGCCAGCAGCCTGGCCCAGCGCGCCTGCACGGTCGCCATCTCGGGTGGCGCGGCCGTCGACCAGGTCGTCAGCACCATGGGCGCCATCGAGGCCAGCAGCCGGCGCATCGAGGAAATCATCGCCGTCATCGACGGCATTGCCTTCCAGACCAACATCCTGGCGTTGAACGCCGCCGTGGAGGCCGCGCGGGCCGGCGAGCAGGGCCGCGGCTTTGCCGTCGTCGCGTCGGAAGTGCGCGCGCTGGCTGGCCGCTCGGCCGAGGCTGCCAAGCAGATCAAGGTCCTCATCTCCACCAGCGTCGGCCAGGTCGAGGACGGCGCCCGCCTCGTGAAGGGCGCCGGCGCAACGATGCGCGAAACCGTCGACGCCATCCGCTCTCTGGCCGAGCTCGTCACCAGCATCAGCCGCGCGTCCAGCGAGCAGAGCACCGGCATCGGCCAGATCAGCGAGGCCGTCTCGCACATGGATCAGCTGACGCAGCAGAACGCCGCGCTGGTGGAGGAAACCGCCGCCGCCGGCATGAGCCTGCAGCAGCAGGCCGAGAAGCTGTCGGGCCTGGTCAACACCTTCCGCATGCCGGTCGCCCAGCGCTGAGGGGCGGGCTCAGTCTGGGTTGACCCGCCAGGCCGCCGCGCCCAGCAGCACCACCTGCAGCTGCTGCACGAAGTTGTCCATCATTTCGGCCTCCAGCAGCGGCTGCTGGGGCGGCAGGTCGAGCATCTCGGGCGCTGCCGCCAGCATGGTGTTGACGATCAGCCCGCACACCATCTGCAGCGTGGCCGTGGGCATGTCGGGGTAGGCGCCGATGGCGCGGAAGTCCTGCGCCATCTCGTTGGTGAAGTGGCGCACCTCGTTGCGGATGGCCAGGCGCAGGATGCGGCTGCCGCCACCGCGCTCGCTGCTGATGAAAAGGAACAGCAGCCGGTGCTGCTGCACATAGCTGCAATAGACCTCGACCGACACCCGCACGCGGTCGGCCGGTGCCGCGCCGCCCTGGCGCGCCTCGCGCAGCAGCCGGCGCAGGCTGATGCCCACCTCCTCCACCAACGCCAGGCCCAGCTCGTCGGTGTTGCGAAAGTGCCGGTAGAAGCCGTTGGGCACCATGCCCGCCTCGCGGGCGATCTCGCGGATGCCCAGGCTGGTGAAGCTGCGCCCCTCGCCCATCAGCGCGAGCGCGGCCTGGGTGAGGCTGGCACGGGTCAGGTCCTTGCGCTCGGCGCGGGAAAGCTTGTCGGCGGGGGTGTCGGACATGGCAGGTTATTTTGTGAACACTCGTATCGTAGCTTCACCCGCTTGACTGCCTATTTGTACACAGCATGGCGCACCGCCCGGGTTTAGTGGCTTGTATGTTTGTGTACAAACGTACACAATGCAACCATGCAAACGCACCTCCCCACCCGCCTAGAAGCCCTGACTCGCCCGCTGCGCGCCGCGCTGCAACACCCCTGGGTGGCGGCCATCGTGCGCGAGAGCGCGGTCGAGGACAGCCTGCAGGCCCTGCACCCGCTGCTGTCCCTGCATCAGGTGAAGGCCCGGGTGGTCAAGTGCATCGCCGAGACGGCCGACACCCGCACGCTGGTGCTGCGCCCCAACGCGATGTGGCGTGGCGCCCGCGCCGGGCAGTTCGTGTCGCTGACGGTGGAGATCAACGGTCGCCGGCACGAGCGCATGTACTCGCTGACGTCGCGCCCGGGCTCGCGCCTGCTGGCGATCACGGTCAAGCGACAGGGGCGGGTGTCCACGCATCTGCATGAGAGCGTGCGCGTGGGCGATGTGCTGACGCTCGGCCCGGCGATGGGCGAGTTCGTGCTGCCCGCCGTGTGGCCGGACAAGATCCTGCTGCTCAGCGCGGGCAGCGGCATCACGCCGGTGATGGCCTTGCTGCGCGAGCTCCAGGCACGCGGCGCGGCCGACCGTGTGGTCTTTGTGCACAGCTGCCGCAGCCCGGTCGAACAGATCTTTGCCGCCGAGCTGGCAGCCATGCCGGGGCTGCGCCTGATTCAACACTTCACCACCAGCGTCGGCCATCTCACGCCAGCCGATTTGCAGGCGCAGGTGCCCGACCTGGCCGAGCGCGCCACCTGGGTGTGCGGCCCCGCCGGGCTGATGGATGCGATACACGCGCACTGGCAGGCGCACGGCACCACCGCGCCGCTGCACAGCGAACGCTTTGCCGCCGCGCCGCTGGCGGCCGAGGCCCTCAGCGCCCCGGTGCGCGTGCAGCTGCTGCGCAGCGCCACCGGCTTCGCGTCGCTGGGCGCCGCGCCGCTGCTGAACCAGGCCGAGGCCGCCGGCCTGGCACCCAAGCATGGCTGCCGCATCGGCATCTGCCGCTCCTGCCAATGCGTCAAGCGCAGCGGCACGGTGCAGCACCTGCACACGGGCGAGCTGTCCAGCGCGCCCAACGAATTGATCCGGCTGTGCGTCAGCGCCGCCCGCTCCGACCTCGAACTGGACCTTTGATCATGCACTTCCTGACCCGCTCCCAAGTCGACGAGTTCCAGGCCGAACTCGACACCATCCGCGCCGGCGTCATGAACTCCCTCGGCCAGGCCGACGTCGACCACATCCGCAAGATGATTGCCATCTGCCGCGCCAGCGAGGTGGGTGGCCGCGCGCTGCTGCACTTCGGTGTCGGCCCCTTGAGCTGGATCGCCGGCGTGCTGGCGCTGGCCCACGCCAAGATCCTGGACAACATGGAGATCGGCCACAACGTCATGCACGGCCAGTACGACTGGACGGGTGACCCAGCGCTGAACTCCCAGACCTTCGAGTGGGACATCRCCTGCGACGGCGAGGCCTGGCGCCATTCGCACAACGTCACCCACCACACCTACACCAACATCCTCGGCAAGGACCGCGACCTGGGCTACTCCCTGCTGCGCATGACGCCCGAGCAGAAGTGGAAGCCGCGCCACTGGCTGCAGCCGCTGGCCAACCTGATGCTGGCCCTGGGCTTCCAGTACGGCGTCGGTTCGCATGACCTGGAGCTGGGCCGCTACAAGCACGGCGCCATCCCCAAGCCCGTGTTCAAGGAGCGCTTGAACCGCTTCCTCGGCAAGGTGGGTAAACAGTGGTTCAAGGACTATCTGCTGTTCCCAGCGCTGGCGTTGTGGAGCGCGCCGCGCGTGCTGGCCGGCAACTTCGCGGCCAACCTGATCCGCAACCTGTGGACCTATGTGGTGATCTTCTGCGGCCACTTCACCGAGCATGTGGCCATCTACCGGCAGGAGGACTGCCTGAACGAGACCCGCGGCGACTGGTATCTGCGCCAACTGGCCGGCTCCAGCAACCTCACCGGCGGGCGCTGGTTCCACATCCTCACGGGGCACCTGAGCCACCAGATCGAGCACCACCTCTTCCCCGACATGCCGGCGCACCGCTACGTCGAGATCGCGCCGCAGGTGCAGGCGCTGTGCCGCCAATACGGCCTGCGCTACAACACCGGCAGCCTGTTCAAGCAGTACCTCACCGTGATGAAGCGCATCCTGGTCAACACCTTGCCACCCAAAGCGGCCGTGGCCTGAAGATTCAGGCAGGATGCAGGTCCGATCACCGACCTGCACCGCCATCATGGGCAACCGACTTTCACAGATCGCCACCCGCACCGGCGACGACGGCACCACCGGCCTGTCCGACGGCAGCCGCGTGCCCAAGACCCATCTGCGCGTGCAGGCCATGGGCGACGTCGACGAGCTGAACTCCAACCTCGGCCTGCTGCTGGCCGAACCCCTGCCCGACGACATCCGCGACCTCATCGTCACCATCCAGCATGAGCTCTTCAACCTGGGTGGGGAGCTGTCCTGGCCCGGCGGCGAACTGCTGAAGGACGCCGCCGTGCTGCGCCTGGATGAAGCGCTGGAGCACTACAACGAGCATCTGCCGCGGCTCAAGGAATTCATCCTGCCGGCCGGCACGCGCAGCGCGGCGATCGCCCATGTCTGTCGCACGATTGCCCGCCGTGCCGAGCGCGCCGTCATCCAGGTGGCCGCCACAGAGGCCGTGCGCGCAGCGCCGCGCCAGTACCTGAATCGCCTGTCCGACCTGCTCTTCGTGCTGGCTCGCGTGCTGAATCGCGCCAATCTCGACGGGCTGGGCGGCGACGACGTCTACTGGCAGAGCGAGCGCATGAAGCGGCTGGACGCGGCCGACAACTGAAGCCCAGGGGCCCATATGCAAATCACCGGTCAATGCCACTGCGGCGCCATCCGTTTCTCGGCGACTGCCGATCCCGCCAAGGTCTTTGCCTGCCACTGTGCCGACTGTCAGATCATCTCGGGCGGCCCCTTCCGGGCGGTGGTGTCCATACCGGTCGAGCAGGTCGAGCTGCAGGGCACGCCCAAGCAGTATGTGAAGGTCGCAGCCAGCGGCAACCGCCGTGCACAGGCCTTCTGCGGGGATTGCGGCACCCAGCTCTTCGCCACGGAAGCCGACGTACCCAAGACGCTGAACATCCGCCTGGGCTGCGTGAACGAACGTGCCCAGCTCAAGCCCGTGGTGCAGGTCTGGAAAGACTCGGCCATGCCCTGGCTGCCTGAGTTGGACAGCACCCCGGCTCACATGCGCGGCCGCGACAGCCCGCTAGCCTAGCGCTTGCGCCGGCCCCAGACCTTGTAGGCCAGCCAGGCCCAGCGCAGCCCGCGCCAGAGCTTGCCGCGTCGGTCTGCCCCCGCGCCGGCAAACAAGGCCGCTCCGCCGCCGGCCGCGGCGAGCACGATGGGGTTGGACAGCAGATCGCGCCAGGCCAGGATGCGCAGCACCCAGCCGTCAGCGCGCTGGCCGACATCGTCCACCGACAACGCAGCCTGGCCGCGCATCAACTCGGAGGCCAGCAGCAGATTGGCCTTGCGCTCGCTGCGCAGAGCCGGGTCGGCCGGGATCCTGGGGATCATGGCCCTGGCCGGCGCAGCGCTTCGGCGTCAGCGCGCAACTCACCGATGCTGGACTGGAACAGGCTAGCCGGCTGATCGATCAGCTTCTTGACCTTGAGCACGGCGACGACGGCCGCAGCGATCAGAACGACCGTGCCGCCGCCCAGAGCCAGCAGCCGGTGATCGTCCCAGAAGGCGACCGTGATCAACACCAGCCCCATCAGCAGGCCAAAGCCCGCCAGCAGCGCGGCCAGCACCGCCCAAAGCAGCAGGCTGGCGATACGCTCCTTCTCCTCCTGGGCCTCGATAGCAAACAGCTCAAGCCGAATGCGGCTGAGCGTCAGCAACGACACCCCGAGCCGCCGCAGCGGCGCGGAGACGGGTTCCTTGGCGTCGCTCAAGCGGGGCTCAGCGGCGGCCGATCAACACGCCAATCGCAAGGCCCACGGCTGCCGCGGCACCGATGGCCTGCCAGGGGTTGGCATGCACATAGTCGTCGGTGGCGACGGCGGCATCCTTGGCGCGCTGGAGGGCTTCGTGCTGGGCGTCCAGCAGCTTGTCCTTGGCACCGGACAGCCGGTCCTGGATGCGGGCGCGCAAGGCCTTCACCTCGCCGTCCGCCTTGTTGGTCGTGGCCGTCATCAGCGCGTCGATGTCTTCCATCACCGCACGGAAGTCCGAGGCCAATTTTTCCTTCGCCTGGCTGGTATCACTCATCGCTGGCTCCTTGATCGGGGGATCAAACACGCTTGCAGCCTAACGCGATTGGACATGGCCTGATATGCCCCACCACGATTGAAGCGGGCTTGTCCTACAAGGCCGCGGCCGCTTGCCGCAAGCGCTGCGCATAGGCCTCGCGCAAGGCGGCCGGCGCCAGCACCTCCACCTGGCCGGCATGGCGCAGCAGGTCCATCAGCAACTCGGTGTCATCGACATAGGGCAGGCGCAGCCGCCAGCGGCCGTCGGGCAGGAATTCGCTCTGCTGGGCCGGGTGCCATTCCTCGCGCGACACCCAGGCCGCCGTGCCGGCGCTGAAGACCAGCTCGGCCTCGCGCGGCGTGCCACCGGCGAAGATGCCATAGCCCTGGTCGAGTTCCGCTTCCAGTTCCGCCAGTGGCACAGGCCGGGCGTCGGCGTCCAGCAGCGTCGCCGCCTCGATGCCGTCCAGGGCAAAGCGGCGATAGGCGTCGCTGGCATGGCACCAGGCATCCAGATACCAGGCGTGGCGATGATGCACGAGGCGCTGGGGCGAGACCTCGCGTTCGCTGCCCGCCCCATCGCGTTTCTTGCGGTAGCGGATGGCCAGGCGCTTGCGCTTGACGACGGCGCTGCCCACGGTCTCGAAGCTGTCGCTGGCCATGCGCCGGCGTGCCGTGCCAATCAGCCTGACGCGCCGCCGCAGCTCATCGGCCTCGGCCGCATCCACGCCCAGCATGCCGGTGATCTTGTCGAACATGGGCTGCAGGTGGCGGCCCACGACCCCCTGCTCATCCAGGCCGGCCAGCATCTGCTGCATGGTCAGGAGGGCGTGCAGTTCGGCCG
>NZ_JBFUMO010000219.1:0-8890 GCF_054049355.1 Roseateles sp. P5_E11
TTCCTTGACCAACATCTGGATGATCTGCTCAGCGGAGTCGTCGCAGAACAACTGGCCCTTGTGCTTCTCGTGGAAGGCGATGCCATAGCCCTGCACGAGCTTGATGAAGTCCTGCGGGGTGTAGCGGGCCAGGGCTGAGCGGCAGAAGGCGGGGTTTTCGGACAGGAAATTGGCCGACCCGGCCTCACGATTCGTGAAATTGCACCGGCCGCCGCCCGAGATACGAATTTTTTCGGCCAGCTTGGGCGAGTGGTCGATCAGCAGCACCTTGAGACCCCGCTGGCCCGCCAGGCCAGCACAGAACAGCCCTGCCGCCCCCGCGCCCACCACCACCGCATCGAATCCCCGCATAGACCTCCCGTGAATGGGGCGGCATTGTCGTGGGTGGGCGCATCGAAACTCGTTAGGATTCACGCCGGGTAGCAAAAGGGTCTTCTAGGGGGGAGGCCCGATTCATGGGGTGGCACGGCCTTGCTGGTGCTGCTTTGGCCCCACTACAGTCCCCCGACACCTTTGGTATTCGCGGCATTGCGCCGCGAATACACGATGGCATCACAACGATCTCATGGACATGACCGCTGACCAGACCGCGATGCAGCCGCCGCCCGGCAGCTTGGCGCATTGGCTGGCAGGCCACGGAGAACTGGGCGGCGAGACGCTGGCCGGCCTCATCTCGTTGATCGAGCCCCTGGGCAGCCAGGCGGCGATCAAGGCGATGTCCACCGGCCGATACGTATTTGCGAGCACGGGCCTGGCGCAGATGTTCGAGCGTGAAGCGGTGGTCGGCCACACGGACGCCGAGTTGCTCAAGGCCGACGAGACGACGGCCTTACGTCGTGTCGAGCAGACGGTCATGGCCCAGCGTCACCCGGTCGTCAGCGAGCACAAGCTGGAAATCAACAGCCGTCGCCRTGAGTTCAGCGTCACCCGGCTGGCCCTGAGTGCCGACTTTCTGCTCTCGGTATGGCATGAGCGCACTGAGGAGCGCCACCGAGAGGCCCATCTGCAGCGCGCCCTGGCCCAGATCGAGCAGCAGCAGTCCTCCATCGAGCAGATCCGCCGCGAGCTGCAGCAGGGTTCGGGCCGCGACGATGTTTCGGGCCTTTACATGCGCGCCCAGTTCGACGACCAGCTGCTGCGCGAAATCGACCTGTCCTCGCGCGAGCATCGCGAGTTCGCCCTCGTCATCATTGCGCTGGATGCCTCGCCGGCCATCACCGGCCTGGGTGATGACGCCCAGCAGCGCCTGCTCGAGGGCATCGGTCGCATGCTGCGCGCCAACACGCGGGCAATGGACTCGGCCTGCCGCATCGGGCCGCAACGCTTTGCGGTGCTGCTGTCCGGCGTGGGCCTGGCGACGGCCCATGCACGCATGGAGCAGCTGCGCCGCCAGTGCGCGGCCCAGATCGTCGTGTTGAATGGCCAGGACCTGGGCTTGTCCATCTCGATGGGCGTGTCCAGCTTCCCGCATACCGCCTCGCGCCAGGACGAGCTGATGGCCGCCAGCGAAGCAGCTGTGCACGAGGCGCAGCGCCGCGGTGGCAACCAGGTCGTGCTGGCGTCCATTGCCTTCGGCTAAAGCTCCGACAGCCCCTTGTAGAGCATGTAGGCCGCGAGCGCGAACAACAGCATCGCGAAGACCCTTTTCAGCTGAGCCACGTCCATGGCATGGGCTGCGCGTGCGCCGAGCGGTGCCATCGTCACGCTGGCCACGGCAATCAACGCCAGCGCTGGCAAATAGAGGTAGCCCACCGATCCTGGCAGGGCYGGCGTCAGCCCCCAACCGCCAATGACGTAGCCGAGCGTGTTCGCGACCGCGATCGGGAAGCCCAGGGCGGCGCTTGTCGCGACGGCGAGGTGCACCGGCACATTGCACCAGACCATGAAGGGCACGCTGACAAAGCCGCCACCAGCCCCCACCATGCCCGAAAGCAGGCCGATTCCCGCGCCCGCACTGAACTGGCCGGTCGTGCCAGGCATCTGCCGGCTGGGCGCCGGGCGCTTGTTGCGCAGCATCTGCCAGCCCGAAAAGCTGACGAATGCGGCGAAGACCAAGGCCAGCCAGGCGCCTTTGAGAAGGGCGAACAGGCCGGCACCCGCCAGCAGGCCGCCGATGAGGATGCCGGGCGCCAAGCCCTTGACGAGATCCCAGCGCACCGCGCCGCGCTGGTGATGGGCGCGCACGCTGGACAGCGACGTGAACATGATGGTGGCCATGGACGTCGCGATGGCCATCTTGACCGCCAGGCCCGGCTCGACGCCGCGCTGGCTCAGGATGAAGGTCAGGACGGGCACCATCAGCATGCCGCCGCCGATGCCGAGCAATCCCGCGAGGAAGCCAGCCGCGAGGCCGAGTGCGAGCAGTTCCGCGGCGAGGGTGGCTGTCATTTGCCGTGCAGGCGCTTCAACACGGCTTGCCATTCGGCCGGCGTGACCGGCGTGATCGACAGCCGGCTGCCGCGCTCCAACACGCGCATCGACGCGAGCTCCGGCGCCTCGCGCATTTCCTTCAGGCTCAGCAACCGCGTCGTCTCGCGCCAGCGCACRTCAACATGGACCCAGCGCGGTGCCTCGGGCTTGGACTTGGCGTCGTAGTAATGGCTGCTCGCGTCGAACTGCGTCGCATCCGGATAGGCCGCGCTGCTGACCTCGGCGAGGCCGGCGATGCCAGGCTCAGGGCAGGAGGAGTGATAAAAGAGCACGCCATCGCCCACCTGCATGTCGTCGCGCATGAAGTTGCGCGCCTGGTAGTTGCGGACGCCCGTCCATGGCAAAGTGCCGGCGCGTTGCAGGTCGAGGATCGAAGCCTCGTCGGGCTCTGATTTCATCAGCCAGTAGTTCATCAGCTGATGCTAAGCGGGAAGAAGGTGTCCACCGCAATCCGGGGGGCCGAGATCCTGAACACCCAGGGGTAATCAGGTGGGCGAGGTCAGCCGGACTTCGGGTTCATCTGACGCGAGACGATCACGCCCGTCCGGCATGTTCCAAGCCCTTGCTCATAGAGCATCGGATGAAGGAAATAAAGCCCCGGGGAAAGCGGTGGACGACGTGAATTCTAAGTCTTAGAGCAGCTGCCCGTCGTGACCGAGTGCTTCATCCAGGCGCTTGACGAGGGTATCGATTTCGGGCGTTGACACCGGCGTTTCACGCGAGGTGTCGGCGAGCTGGTAGGCCAGGTTCAGCGCGGCCAATACGGCGATGCGTTCGCGTGCCTTGACCTTGCCGGCATCGCGGATGGCGCTCATCTCGCGGTCCACCTGGGCCACGGCGGAGCTCAATGCAGCTTCGCCGCCTTCGGGGCAGCCGAGCAGATAGCTCTGGCCCATGATGGTCACTTCCATCTGCTTCATGCGTCTTCCTTGGGCGTCTCGACGGGCAGGCGCTCCAGCAGCGCATCGACGCGCGCTCGCGCCGCATTCAGCCGCGAGCGCAGGCTGTCGCGCTCTTGCGTGAGGGCCGCCACCTGCTCGAGCAGCAGGGTGTTGGTTCGGGTCAGTTCGTCGTGGCGCAGCAGCAGGCGTTCGACGCGTTCGGTGAGGTCGCTGAGTTGGGCCATGGCGTGTGAGGGTTCAGGCGGCGGATTTTAGGTTCCGGCCGTAGTCGCATTCGTTGATGACCGCGCAAACATTGCACAGTGGCTTGCGCGCCTGGCAGACATAGCGGCCGTGCAGGATCAGCCAGTGATGGGCGTCAACCAGATAGTCGGTTGGCACGCGGTCCAGCAAGCCCAGCTCGACGGCCAGCGGCGTCTTGCCTGGTGCGAGGCCGGTGCGGTTGCTGACGCGGAAGATGTGCGTGTCAACCGCCATCGTCGGCTCGCCAAAAGCAACGTTGAGCACGACGTTGGCCGTCTTGCGGCCGACACCAGGCAAGGCTTCGAGATCGGGGCGTGAGTGTGGCACTTCGCCGCCATGCAGGTCGATCAGCATGCGGCAGGTCTGCAGCAGATGCCTGGCCTTGCTGCGGTACAGGCCGATGGTTTTGATGTACGACTCGAGGCCTTCCTGGCCAAGGGCGAGGATCTGCGCGGGTGTGTTGGCAACCGCGAACAGTCGCCTGGTGGCCTTGTTGACACCCACGTCGGTGGCCTGGGCGGACAGCAGCACGGCGGTCAGCAACTCGAAGACGCTGGTGAACTCCAGTTCGGTCTGGGGCGCCGGGTTGGCAGCCTTGAGGATGGCGAAGAAGCGTTCGACTTGCGCGGCGTTCATGCCGCGATTGTCATGTCCGTTTGGCCCTGGCGCGGGCAAGCGCGGCTTCAATGGCCGCGCGCTTGCGGTCGAGCTGCGCGGGGTCGGTGATCGCAGATGCCGCCGGCAGGTCCGCCAGCTTGGCTTCGGCCTTGACAACCAGGCGCGCCGCGTTCTCTTCGGCCTCGCGATGGCGGCGGAACTGGCGAAAGGCGTAGCGCTCGCGTGCCTCGTCGGCCTGCGGCGGGCTCCAGGCCGCCCAGCCGGTGGCAGTGGTGACCTCGGGCATGGAGATGCAGTCGACCGGGCAGGCCGGTACGCACAGTTCGCAGCCGGTGCACTGGGCGGTGACGATCACGTGCATGGCCTTGGGTGCCCCGACGATGCAGTCGGCCGGGCAGGCCTTGATGCAGAGGGTGCAGCCGATGCACCAGGCTTCGTCGATGACGGCGACGCCACGCGTGGCTTCAATGCCGTTGACGGGATTCAATGGCAGGGCAGGGCGCCCGGTGATCGCGGCGAGTCGTGCAATGCCCTCTGCACCGCCAGGAGGGCATTGGTTGATCTCGGCCTCACCCGCGGTGATGGCGTCGGCGTAGCGGCGGCAGTCCGRGTAACCGCAGCGAGTGCATTGGGTCTGCGGCAGTGCGGCGTCGATCAGCTCCGCGAGGTTCACGCTCTGCGCTTGCGGGCCGCCGGCTTGGCTGTGGTCTTGGCCACCGCCACCTTGGCCGTCTTCTTTAGCGGCGCAGCTTCGTATTTGGCGATGAAGTCGCGCACTTCGGGATAGACCTTCTCGCGCCAGCGGCGGCCCGAGAAGATGCCGTAATGGCCGGCGCCAATGGCGTCGTAGTGGTACTGGTGCTGCTTGGCAACACCCGAGCAGATGTCGTGTGCCGCCTTGGTCTGACCGGCGCCGGAGATGTCGTCCAGCTCGCCCTCGACAGTCAGCAGCGCGGTGGTCTTGATGTCCTGCGGGCGCACRAAGTGGCCGTCAACTGCCCAAGTGCCGTTCACCAGCGCGAAGTCCTGGAAGACGGTCTTGATGGTGTCGAGGTAGTACTCGGCCGGCATGTCGAGTACGGCGTTGTACTCGTCATAGAACTTGCGGTGGGCTTCAGCGCTGTCATCGTCGCCGCGCACCAGGTCCAGGAAGTAGTCGTAGTGCGACGACAGGTGGCGGTCCGGATTCATCGCAACGAAGCCGGTGTGCTGCAGGAAGCCCGGGTAGACCTCGCGGCCGGCGCCCGGGAAGTTGGTCGGTACGCGGTAGATGACGTTGTTCTCGAACCAGCTGTAGCTGCGGTTCATGGCCAGGTTGTTGACTGCCGTCGGGCTCTTGCGGGCGTCGATGGGGCCACCCATCATGGTCATGCTGCGCGGCGTGGCTTCACCGGCGCTGGCCATCAGCGAGATGGCAGCCAGCACAGGCACCGTGGGCTGGCAGACGGAGATCACATGGCTGTCGGCGCCGCCGACGTGGCGGATGAACTCCTGCACGTAGTGGATGTAGTCGTCCAGGTGGAAGGGGCCGACTTCGAGCGGCACCATGCGCGCGTCGGTCCAGTCGGTGATGTAGACCTTGTGGTCCTTCAGCAGTTGCTTGACGGTTTCGCGCAGCAGCGTGCTGTGGTGGCCGGACAGCGGCGCCACGACCAGCACCGTGGGCTGGTCCTTCATCTTGGCCAGCACCTTGAGATCGTCGGTGTAACGCTTGAAGCGCAGCAGGCGGCAGAAGGGCTTCTCGAGCGCCACCAGCTCCTGCACCGCGACGTCGACGCCGTCGACCTCCACGGACTTGATGTCGAACTCGGGCTTCTCGTAGTCCTTGGCCAGCCGATGCATCAGGTCCAGGCCGGCAGACAGGCGCTGCGCCATCGGCGTGTGGGTGAACGGTGACAGCGGGTGGCTGTAGAGCTTGGCCGACGCGGCTGCGAACTCAGAGAAGGGACTGAGCAGCGCGCGCTGGGTTTCGAAGAACTGATACAGCATTGGCAAACCTTGAACTAGGGGCCGGGACGCCCCGATGGTGCCAGAAAACGCTTTCGGCCTTGTGCGCTGCAGCATCGGATGGGCGGTCAAACCGCCAATCCTGCGCACTTGGCTGGTGCATTGAAGGGCTTTCAGCCCTTGATGACCGCCGCCATCGCGCTGGCGACGGTGGGCAGATTGCCCTCATTCAGTGCGGCGACACAGATGCGGCCAGAGTCCACGCCATAGACGCCGAACTCGCTGCGCAGACGCTGCATCTGGGTGGCGTTCAAGCCCGAGTAGCTGAACATACCCAGTTGCTCAGTGACGAAGGACAGGTCTTGGGTCACGCCGGCAGCTTTCAGCGCGGCGACCAGCGCGCCGCGCATGGCCTTGATGCGCACACGCATGCCGGCCAGCTCCTCTTCCCAAAGCGCGCGCAGCTTGTCGTCGGACAGCACCTGGGCGACGACCTGGGCACCATGCGTGGGCGGGTTGGAGTAGTTGGTGCGGATCATGATCTTCAGCTGCGACAGCACGCGCACGGCTTCCTCGTCGCTGCTGCAGACCACGCTCAACGCGCCGCAGCGTTCGCCGTACAGCGAGAAGCTCTTGGAGAAGCTGGTCGACACGAAGAAACCGACACCGGCGGCCATGAACTGGCGCACCGCCTCGCCATCTTCCTTCAGGCCGAAGCCAAAGCCCTGGTAGGCCATGTCCAGGAAGGGCGTCAGGCCCTTGGCCTTGACGGCGGCGACGACCTGGGCCCACTGCTCGGCCGTGATGTCATAGCCGGTCGGGTTGTGACAGCAGGCGTGCAGCACGACGACGGTGCCGGCGGGTGCGGCATTCAGCGCGGCCAGCATGCCGTCGAAGTTGATGCCCTTCCTGGCCGCGTCGTAGTAGGGGTAGGCCTCGACCGTGAAGCCGGCCTGGGTGAACAGGGCGCGGTGGTTCTCCCAACTCGGGTCGGAGATCAGCACCTTGGAGGCGGGGTTGAGCTGCTTCAGGAAGTCGGCGCCGATCTTCAGCGCGCCGGTGCCGCCCAGGGCCTGCACGGTGGCGACGTTCTTCAGTTCGGAGCCGAAGACCAGCTTCTGAACGGCCTTGTCATAAGCGGCAATGCCATCAATGGGGAGGTAGCCGCGCGGCTTGGGGGCGGCGGCCATGGCGGCCTCGGCTTCGCGGACGCATTTCAACAGCGGCAGCTTGCCGGCTTCGTCGTAGTAGACGCCAACGCCGAGATTGACCTTGCCGGGGCGGGTGTCGGCGTTGAACTGCTCGTTCAGGCCGAGGATGGGGTCACGGGGAGCAAGGGCGACATCGGCGAACAAAGACATGGCGGGTTCCTGAAGGGACGTTGGCAGGAGGGGAGGCTTGAAGAATCAGGGTCTGCGCTAACCTGACCGCTTCTGCATTGCAGCAATGCAGCGCAGCAATTTTGCCGCCGAACCCAGGGAATTCCCCATGCAAGAAGCCTTGAACGTCATGTCCGGTCCAGAAAGTGACTCGGAGGAACGCAAGGGCGAATTCGTCAGCTTCGAAGGCTCGCCGTTCCAGCTGTTCCAGCCTTTCCCGCCGGCGGGGGACCAGCCGACCGCCATCGCCAAGCTCATCGAAGGCATCAACGACGGCCTCAGCTACCAGACCCTGCTGGGCGTCACCGGTTCGGGCAAGACCTTCACGATGGCCAATGTCATCGCCCGCCTGGGGCGCCCGGCCATCGTCTTTGCTCCCAACAAGACGCTGGCGGCCCAGCTCTACAGTGAGTTCCGGGACTTCTTTCCGAACAACGCCGTCGAGTACTTCGTCAGCTATTACGACTATTACCAGCCCGAGGCTTATGTGCCGCAGCGCGACCTTTTCATCGAGAAGGACAGCGCGATCAACGAGCACATCGAGCAGTTGYGGCTTTCGTGCACCAAGAGCCTGTTGGAGCGGCGCGACGTGATCATCGTGGCGTCCGTATCGGCCATCTACGGCATCGGCAATCCGAGCGACTACCACCAGATGGTGATGACGCTGCGCGTGGGCGACAAGATGGGCCAGCGCGACGTCATCGCCCACCTGATCCGCATGCAGTACACCCGCAACGAAATGGAGTTCGTGCGCGGGCATTTCCGCGTGCGCGGCGACACCATCGATGTATTCCCGGCCGAGCACTCGGAGCTGGCCATCCGCATCGAACTCTTCGACGACGAGATCGAGGCGCTGTCGCTGTTTGACCCTCTTACGGGGCAGATCCGCCAGAAGATCCCGCGCTTCACCGTTTACCCGAGCAGCCATTACGTGACGCCGCGCGACCGCGTGCTGGCGGCCACCGACGCGATCAAGGCGGAGCTGCGCGAGCGCGTTGACTTCTTCGTCAAGGAGGGCAAGCTGGTGGAGGCGCAGCGCGTCGAGCAGCGCACGCGCTTCGACCTGGAGATGTTGCAGGAGGTGGGCCACTGCAAAGGCATTGAGAACTACACGCGGCACCTGTCCGGCGCCCAGCCGGGCGACCCGCCGCCGACGCTGGTGGACTACCTGCCCAAGGACGCCCTCATGTTCCTGGACGAGAGCCACGTGCTGATCGGCCAGTTCGGCGGCATGTACAACGGTGACCGGGCGCGCAAGACGACGCTGGTGGAATACGGCTTTCGCCTGCCGTCCGCCTTGGACAACCGGCCGCTGAAGTTTGCCGAGTTCGAACGCAAGATGCGTCAGGCCATCTTTGTGTCGGCCACGCC
>NZ_JBFUMO010000220.1:0-8872 GCF_054049355.1 Roseateles sp. P5_E11
GCCCAGTGTTGATGCGGGTTGCCGGTTGCAAGCCCCGATCTGATCGGCCAAAGGCGCGCGCAGGGCATTTGTCCAGAGAAATCGCGGCCAGGGTTTGACACTAGCGGTAGTGCTTGAGGGCGGCGGGGGCCATAGATATAGTGTTCCTTCGTGATATCCTGCTGAGCCAGTCGACCCCATGACCATCCCCTCGGATTCGCTGTTTGCAGTGGCTTGGCCACGGCAGCAAAGCGCCCGGGGACCAAGCCGAAACGCCGGCCTGGCAATGGAGCGGCAGGGACGAAATACCCCACTGAAGCACCGCACGATGCGCTGGCCCGACCTTCGGGTTGATGCCGCGCATTTGCCCGTCATTTCTCGATAAAGGATCCCCTCATGCTGCATGAAGCCGCCACGGGCCAGGCCACCTCCGCCTCGCTGTCGTCGCAGTCCCCGGTCGCGTTTGGATCCGACGCCACCGCCCCCAGCGCCCCTGCGTTGTCCGGCTATCAGGCCTACCAGATCATTCGCCGCAATGGCGCCGTGGTCTCGTTCGAGCCGAGCAAGATCGCCGTTGCGCTGATGAAGGCTTTCCTGGCCGTGCATGGCACCAGCGGCGCAGCCTCGGCCAGCGTGCGTGAGACGGTGGAGCAGCTGACCCAGAACGTCGTGCGCGCCCTGCTGCGCTCGCGTCCGAGTGGCGGTACCTTCCATATTGAAGATGTGCAGGACCAGGTCGAGCTGGGCCTGATGCGCAGCAGCAACCATGAAGTCGCTCGCGCCTACGTGCTGTATCGCGAGCGCCGCACGCAGGAGCGCGCCGCGCAGGGCGAGGCCACGCGCGCCGCCGAGCCGGTGGTGATGGTGGTGGACCGCGGCGAGCGCCGCCCGCTGGACCTGGGTGCGCTGAAGTCGCTGATCGCGTCGGCCTGCGAGAACCTCGGCGCCGACGTCAAGCCTGATCCGGTGCTGGCCGAGACCCAGCGCAATCTGTACGACGGCGTCGCCATCGACGAGGTCTACAAGGCCGCCATCCTGGCCGCGCGCACGCTGATCGAGAAGGACCCGGGCTACAGCCGCGCCACCGCGCGCCTGCTGCTGCACACGATCCGCCGCGAGATCCTCGGTGGCGAGGTGCTGCAGGGCGAGATGACGCAGCGCTATGCCGAGTACTTCCCCGGCTATATCAAGAAGGGCGTGAAGGCCGAACTGCTGGACGAGAAGCTGCAGCAGTACGACCTGGTCAAGCTGGGTGCAGCGCTCAAGCCCGAGCGCGACCTGCAGTTCGACTACCTCGGCCTGCAGACCCTGTACGACCGCTACTTCCTGCACATCGAAGAGCAGCGCATCGAGCTRCCTCAGGCCTTCTTCATGCGCGTGGCCATGGGCCTGGCCCTGGGCGAGATCGACCGCGAAGCCCGCGCCATCGAGTTCTATGAAGTGCTGTCGAGCTTCGACTTCATGTCCAGCACGCCGACGCTGTTCAACGCCGGCACGCGCCGCTCGCAGCTGTCGAGCTGCTACCTGACCACCGTCAGCGACGACCTCGACGGCATCTACGAGGCGCTGAAGGAGAACGCGCTGCTGAGCAAGTTCGCCGGCGGCCTGGGCAATGACTGGACCCCGGTGCGCGCGCTGGGCTCGCACATCAAGGGCACCAACGGCAAGAGCCAGGGCGTTGTGCCCTTCCTGAAGGTGGTCAACGACACGGCCGTCGCCGTGAACCAGGGCGGCAAGCGCAAGGGCGCCGTCTGCGCCTATCTGGAAACCTGGCACCTCGACATCGAGGAGTTCCTGGACCTGCGCAAGAACACCGGCGACGACCGCCGCCGCACGCACGACATGAACACGGCGAACTGGATTCCCGACCTGTTCATGCGCCGTGTGCTCGAAGGCGGTGACTGGACGCTGTTCAGCCCCAGCACCTGCCCGGACCTGCACGACCTGTTCGGCAAGCCTTTCGAAGTGGCCTACACGGCCTACGAGGCCAAGGCCGACCGCGGCGAGATCAAGCTCTTCAAGCGCATGCCGGCTAAGGACCTGTGGCGCAAGATGCTGTCGATGCTGTTCGAGACGGGCCACCCCTGGATCACGTTCAAGGACGCCTGCAATGTGCGCAGCCCGCAGCAGCACGTCGGCGTGGTGCACTCCAGCAACCTGTGCACCGAGATCACSCTGAACACCAACGACAGCGAGATCGCCGTCTGCAACCTCGGCTCCGTCAACCTGGCCCAGCACATCAAGGATGGCCAGATCGACCAGGCCAAGCTGAAGAAGACGACGCGCACCGCGATGCGCATGCTCGACAACGTCATCGACATCAACTACTACGCCGTCAAGAAGGCGCGCGACTCCAACCTGCGCCACCGCCCGGTCGGCCTGGGAATCATGGGCTTCCAGGACGCGCTGTACCAACTGCGCACTCCCTACGCCTCGCAGGCTGCCGTCGACTTCGCCGATCGCTCGATGGAGGCCGTCTGCTATCACGCCTACTGGGCCTCGACCGAACTGGCCGAGGAACGCGGCCGCTACTCCACCTACAAGGGCTCGCTGTGGGATCGCGGCATCCTGCCGATCGACTCGCTGGACCTGCTGGCCGAGGCCCGCGGCGGCTACGTCGACGTCGACCGCTCGACCACGATGGACTGGGACGCCCTGCGCGGCCGCATCGCCAGCTTCGGCATGCGCAACAGCAACTGCGTGGCGATCGCGCCGACGGCGACCATCTCCAACATCATCGGCGTGGACGCCTCCATCGAGCCGTGCTTCGGCAACCTGTCGGTCAAGTCCAACCTGTCGGGCGAATTCACCATCATCAACGAATCGCTGGTGCGCGACCTGAAGGCGCTGGGCCTGTGGGACGACGTGATGGTCATGGACCTCAAGCACTTCGACGGCTCGCTGCGTCGCATCGACCGCGTGCCGGAGGAGATCAAGGCGCTCTACGCGACGGCCTTTGAAGTCGACACCGTGTGGCTGATCGAGGCCGGTGCTCGCCGCCAGAAGTGGATCGACCAGGCGCAGAGCCTGAACATCTACATGGCCGGCGCGTCGGGCAAGAAGCTCGACGAGACCTACAAGCTCGCTTGGCAACGCGGCCTGAAGACGACCTACTACCTGCGCACGACCAGCGCGACGCAGGCCGAGAAGAGCACGGTGACGCGCTCGGGCCAGCTCAACGCGGTGTCCAACAGCACCGCAGCGATGGCCGCCGCACCGGTCGCGCCGGTTGCCGTCGTCGAGCCCGAACTGCCGGCGACGGACATGAAGTTCTGCTCGATCGACAATCCGGATTGCGAGGCCTGCCAGTAAATTCGGAGTGACGCTCTCACTTGTCTATACAAGTGAGAGCGTCGGTTTCGATGCCCACGCGCAACAAACTTTGCGCGAACGATGCAAATAGCTGTAGCTAGTTCTTGTTGATTTGCACAAGCACTGCCGATAATTCGAAGTGATAGGAAGCACACCATGCTGGATTGGGACGAAGACCTGAAGTCCACCGACACACACACCGCGAAGCCTGTCGCGGCACTGCCTTCGGCGCCCCTGATGCCTGAAGTTGCTCTCGCTTCCTCTCCCGCTCCCAAGTTGTCCGGCGAACCAACCACCGCGCGTCGCGTGAAGGCTGCCGACAAGCGCATCATCAACGGCCAGACCGATGTGAATCAGCTGGTGCCGTTCAAGTACAAGTGGGCTTGGGAAAAGTACCTCGCCACCTGCGCCAACCACTGGATGCCGCAGGAAGTGAACATGAGCCGCGACATCGCGCTCTGGAAAGATCCCAACGGCCTGACCGAAGACGAGCGCCGCATCATCAAGCGCAACCTCGGCTTCTTCGTCACCGCTGACTCGCTGGCCGCGAACAACATCGTGCTGGGCACCTACCGCCACATCACGGCACCCGAGGCTCGCCAGTTCCTGCTGCGCCAGGCGTTCGAAGAGGCGATCCACACGCACGCTTACCAGTACATCGTGGAGTCGTTGGGTCTGGACGAGAGCGAGATCTTCAACGCCTACAACGAAGTCCAGTCCATCCGCGACAAGGACGAGTTCCTGATCCCCTTCATCGGCGCGATCATGGACCCGCACTTTCACACCGGCACGCCGGAGAACGACCAGACGCTGCTGAAGAGCCTGATCGTCTTCGCCTGCCTGATGGAAGGCCTGTTCTTCTACGTCGGCTTCACGCAGATCCTGGCGATGGGCCGCCAGAACAAGATGACGGGTGCAGCCGAGCAGTACCAGTACATCCTGCGCGACGAGTCGATGCACTGCAACTTCGGCATCGACCTGATCAACCAGATCAAGCTTGAGAACCCGCACCTCTGGACGGCCGAATTCAAGGCCGAGATCAAGGCGCTGTTCCTGAAGGCCGTCGAACTGGAATACCGTTACGCCGAGGACACCATGCCGCGTGGTGTGCTGGGCCTCAATGCCTCGATGTTCAAGGGCTATCTGCGCTTCATCGCCAACCGCCGTGCGGTGCAGATCGGCCTCGAAGCCCTGTTCCCGAACGAAGAGAATCCCTTCCCCTGGATGAGCGAGATGATCGACTTGAAGAAGGAACGCAACTTCTTCGAGACGCGCGTCATCGAGTACCAATCAGGCGGGGCACTGAGCTGGGACTGAAGTCCCAGCCATCACAAGATCAAGACCTGGCCAATGCAGTCACCGAGCGAAACCCGCATCAACACGCTAGACGTGGCGGGGCTGCATGGCGATCCCATTCACCGTATCGAGGCGCTCCTCCTGGGCGACTCTCGGGCGGTGAATAACCGTATCTGGGCGGACCGGTCCGCACAGAACGGTGACTTTTCCACTTGATCAAGGAGAAAACCATGGCAACTGCAAAGACCCCGGCTAAGGCCGCAGCGAAGAAGGCCGCTCCGGCCAAGAAGGCTGCACCCGCCAAGAAGGCCGCTCCGGCCAAGAAGGCCGCTCCGGCCAAGAAGGCTGCGCCCGCCAAGAAGGCCGCTCCGGCCAAGAAGGCTGCGCCCGCCAAGAAGGCCGCTCCGGCCAAGAAGGCTGCACCCGCCAAGAAGGCCGCTCCGGCCAAGAAGGCTGCACCCGCCAAGAAGGCCGCTCCGGCCAAGAAGGCTGCTGCGCCCAAGAAGGCCGCTGCCAAGCCCGCCGCGAAGCCTGCTGCCAAGAAGGCTGCAGCTCCGAAGAAGGCTGCCGCCAAGCCTGCCCCGGCTGCCAAGCCTGCCGCTGCTGCAACCGCTCCTGCGGCCAAGACGGCTCTGAGCCCGCAAGCTGCCTGGCCCTTCCCGACCGGCAACAAGCCCTAACCAGGCGATCCGCTGACTCGCCGCCGGGTGGTTCGTCCACCCGGATCCCGGCGAAGCAGGCAACCCGGCCCGAAATTTTCGGTGCCGGGTTTTTTATTTCCGGCGCACTGTTCGGAAGGCCGGGATGCATCTGCTAACGGCTTGTCCGGGCGATGCGGCATGGTCCTACAGGGCCCGCGAATCTGCCGACCTAAAGTCAATTCCGGGCGTAGACCCCTTGCCTCTCTCCCCGCAGCACGCCAGCGTGTTCCGGCCTGACGTCTGACGTTGGTCGAAGCGCTCAAGTCTCAGGGACTCGCATGGGCTCTGCGCCTTTCCCATTGGGACGGCAACGAGGCCATGACGCGGTGCGGGGTGGCCGTTGATGGGCAGTCGGAGTCGACGCTCTCAGGGGTAGAAGATGTTGACGCTGTAGCCGCTGACCTTCTGGCCACCCGTTCCGAACACCAGGCTCAAGGCCTGTTCAGAATCGGCATTGACCTGCGTCAGCACCGGGGACAGGGTTTCGGGACCGAGCACGCGGCGGGAGAAAGCCGCGCCGTTGGCATCGGTCAAGCTCAATTCCACCCAAGGCGCGGCGACGTCCACGCTGGTCTTGTTGCGCAGCGCGAGATTGAGCTTGTAGCTGCCGGCGCCCACCGGGCTGAGCGCCGTCGATTCGATGCTGAGCGCCTCGATGCGCCGCCACGGTTTGACCTCGCAGCCAGCGGCGCTGCACAGCGCCTTCAATGGCTCGCGCAGGGGCGGGWGCAGGGCGGCAATGGCGTCGCGAAAGTGCAGCGTCACCTGCAGGGCCAGCAATGCGGCAAGCAAGAGGGATGCGACGCCGAGGGCCACACGCACGGCAGGGCGATTCCAGCGAGCGGTGTTCTCGGCCTTGCGCATGAACTCGGGCACGAGTCTGCCGGGCGCCTCGGCCTTGCCGGGCTTCTGCGGCTTGGCGGCTTTGGCGACCTTTGCGGGCTTGCCCGGCCGCTCCGCCGGCTCGGCCGTGATGGGAGCCATCTCGGCCATCGACGGTTCCGGCCCGGCATCACGCGCCACCATGGGCGGGGGGGCGGCAACCGGCTCGCTGGCACGGTCGTCACCCACCCAATGAGGCTCGGGCCTGGCTTCCTGCCGACCGTACTCGGAGGGCCAGCCGGTAGGCAAGGCCTCGGCACGGGGCTCGGGTTCGGGGGGCGGCATCCAGTCCGCTGGCGGTGTGTAGACCGGGGGCGGAGGTGGCGGAGGGGGAGGCGGTGGCAGGGGCTCGGGCTCCGGCACCACGGTGGCCGGCGCATACTGTGGCGGCCAGGGCGGTGGAGCGTCCCGCTCGATGTCGAACAGCAGTTCGCGGGCGTCGAAGATCTCTGCGCAACGGCCACAGCGCACCCAGCCATCGGAGACGCGCAACTGGTCCTCGACGATCCTGAAGATCGTTCCGCAGGCCGTGCAGCGCGTCGCGAGGCTCATGCCGGTCGTTGGGCCGTCATCAGGATCCAGCCATCCTCTTCATCGCTGACTTCAAGCGCCAGCCAGGGCGCGTAGGCGGCCTTCAGTTCCTCAGCCTGGCGGCTCAGGATGCCAGCCAGGATCAGGTTGCCGCCGGGCGCGACATGGGCGCAGAGCAGTGGTGCGAGCAGCTTCAGCGGCGTGGCGAGGATGTTGGCCATGACCAGCGGGTACTCGCCCCGGGCCAGCTCCGGCAGGCCGGGTTTCAGCGTGACGCCATTGGCCGCCGCGTTGTCGCGCGACGAAGTGACGGCAGCCGGGTCGATGTCGACGGCGTCGATGTCACGCGCGCCGTGCAGGGCCGCGCCAATGGCAAGGATGCCGGAGCCACAGCCGTAGTCCAGCACGCGAATCCAGGGCTGGGAATGGGTCGCGATCCAGCGCAGGCACATGCGCGTTGTTGGATGTGTGCCTGTACCGAAGGCCAGCCCGGGGTCTAGGCGCATGACGCGTTGGGCCTGCGGCGGTGCCTCGTGCCAGCTCGGCACGATCCAGAACTCGGGCGTGATCTCGACCGGCGCGAACTGGCTTTGCGTCAGGCGCACCCAGTCCTGCTCGGGCACAGCCTGGATGGCTTGCACATGCACATCCGTAGCCCAGTCCTGGGCCAGGATCAGCGTCGCCGCCTCGGTGGCCTCGGGCTCGGTGGGAAAGAGGGCCTTGACGACCGAGCGCTCCCAACCGGCGGCGGGCGCCGGCATGCCGGGTTCGCCGAACAAGGCGTGCTCAGCCTCGGTGTCTGCGTCGGCATCCTCCACCGAGACCGCGAGAGCGTCGATCTCCATCAGCGCATCGCTGACGATCTCGACGTCGGCCTCGTGGCAGACCAGGGCCAACTCGAAGAGGTTGCTCATCGCTTGTGGGCAGCCATCCAGCCTTCAAGGTAATGGATGGATGTGCCGCCTTCGATGAACTTGGCGTCGGCCATCAGCTCGCGGTGCAGCGGGATGTTGGTCTGGATGCCTTCGACGACCGTCTCGCTCAGCGCGATGCGCATGCGCGCCAGGGCCTGCTCACGCGTGTCGCCGTGGACGATGATCTTGCCGATCATGGAGTCGTAGTTGGGCGGCACGAAGTAGTTCGTGTAGGCATGCGAGTCCACGCGCACGCCGGGCCCGCCCGGCGCGTGCCACATCGTGATGCGGCCGGGCGAGGGCACGAACTTGACCGGGTCTTCGGCGTTGATGCGGCATTCGATGGCGTGGCCGCGCATCTCGATCTGGCGCTGCGTGAACGGCAGCTTCTCGCCGGCTGCGATCTTGATCTGCTGCTGCACGATGTCGATGCCGGTGACCATCTCGGTGACCGGGTGCTCCACCTGGACGCGCGTGTTCATCTCGATGAAGTAGAACTCGCCGTTTTCGTACAGGAACTCGAAGGTGCCGGCGCCGCGGTAGCCCATCTTCTTGCAGGCCGCCGCGCAGCGGTCGCCCACCTTTTCGATGTTGCGACGCGGGATGCCGGGTGCCGGCGCTTCCTCGATGATCTTTTGGTGGCGGCGCTGCATGGAGCAGTCGCGCTCACCCAGCCAGACGGCGTTCTTGAAGGTGTCAGCGAGGATCTGGATCTCCACATGGCGTGGGTTCTCCAGGAACTTCTCCATGTAGACCTCGGGGTTGCCGAAGGCCGCACCCGCTTCGGCGCGTGTCGTCTGCACCGCGTGCACCAGAGCCGCCTCGGTGTGCACGACGCGCATGCCGCGCCCGCCGCCGCCGCCGGCCGCCTTGATGATGACGGGGTAGCCCACCGATCGGGCGATCTTGATGATCTCCTTCGGGTCCTCGGGCAGGGCGCCCTCGGAGCCGGGCACGCAGGGCACGCCGGCGCGGATCATGGCCTGCTTGGCCGAGACCTTGTCTCCCATCAGGCGGATGGACTCAGGCGTCGGGCCGATGAAGGTAAAGCCGCTGCGCTCGACGCGCTCGGCGAAGTCGGCGTTCTCGCTGAGGAAGCCGTACCCGGGGTGGATGGCTTCAGCGTCCGTCACCTCGGCCGTCGCAATGATGGCCGGCATGCTGAGGTAGCTCTGGGCCGAGGGCGCCGGGCCAATGCAGACGGCCTCGTCGGCGAGCCGCACATATTTGGCGTCGCGATCGGCTTCTGAATAGACG
>NZ_JBFUMO010000221.1:0-8860 GCF_054049355.1 Roseateles sp. P5_E11
CAGCCGGGCTTGGCCACGGTCGCCTCGAACGGGTAGAGGTTGACGGCCAGGATGTCGATGCGCGTGATGCCGTGCTTCTCCATCGCCGCGACATGCTCGGGCGTGTCACCACGGGCCAGCAGGCCGCCGTGGATCTTGGGGTGCAGCGTCTTCACGCGGCCGTCCATCATCTCGGGGAAGCCGGTGTGCTCGGCCACTTCCGTCACCGGCAGGCCGGCGTCGGCCAACAGCTTGGCGGTGCCGCCGGTGGACAGCAGCTTGGTGCCCAGAGCGTGCAGCTCTTTGGCAAATTCAAGGATGCCGGTCTTGTCGGAGACCGAGAGCAATGCAGTGAGTTGGGTCATATTCTTGATCAGTTGGGGTCGGAGCTTGTCGCTGCGCTCGAAGGTCCAACCCGCAAAGCATGTTCAGTTGAGGTCGGAGCTTTTCGCTTTGCTCAAAGGTCCAACCCGCAAAGCATGTTCAGTTGAGGTCGGAGCTTTTCGCTTTGCTCAAAGGTCCAACCCGCAAAGTCTTATAGATTGTGATCGGTCAGCTTGCGGCGCAGCGTGTTGCGGTTGATGCCCAGCCATTGCGCGGCCTTGCTCTGGTTGCCGCCGGCTTCACGCATGACGATCTCGAACAGTGGTTTCTCGACCAGCTTGACCAGCATCTCGTGCATCGAATGCGGCTCCTGGCCGTCGAGGTCACGAAAAAAGGCTTCGAGGTTGTCGCGCACACAGGCGTCGATGGGGTTGGGCGTGGTGTTCTTCTGGGCACTCATGACAGGGCGCGAATGGGTTTCAGGCGGCACAGGCTTCGTCGGCCTGTGCGTCTTCGTCGTTGGCGGCCGCGACGGTGGGCGGCAGCCGGTCGTGGGTCTGGCCGAGTTCATCGAACCAGTCACGCAGAGCCTGCAACTGCAGGTCGCAGCTCTCGAGCGTATTCATGTGCTGGCGGAAGGCTTCGCCGCCGGGCAGGCCGCGCACGGCCCAACCGATGTGCTTGCGCGCACTGCGCATGCCGCTGAGCGCACCGTACAGGCCGTAGTGGTCGTGCAGATGCTCGGTCAGCCAGTCGCGTGCTTCAAGCACGGTGGGCGCGGCTAGGTGTTCGCCTGTCGCCAGAAAGTGGGCCACCTCGCGAAAGATCCAGGGCCGCCCCTGGGCGGCACGGCCGATCATCAAGGCGTTGGCGCCCGTGTAGGCCAGCACGTCACGCGCCTTCTCGGGCGAGTCGATGTCGCCGTTGGCGACGACGGGAATAGTCAGCGCTGTCTTCACGGCGGCAATGGTGTCGTACTCGGCCAGGCCCTTGTAGCCCTGCTCGCGCGTGCGGCCGTGGATGGTCAGCATCGCGATGCCGGCCGACTCGAACAAGCGGGCCAGGCGCAGCGCATTGCGCTCATCGGCGCTCCAGCCGGTGCGCATCTTCAGCGTGACGGGCACGCCGCCAGTGACGCCACTTTTGGCACACACCGCGACGACGGCCTCGACGATCTCCAGCGCGAGCGCTTCGTTGCGCATCAGTGCCGAGCCCGCCCATTTGTTGCAGACCTTCTTGGCCGGGCAGCCCATGTTGATGTCGATGATCTGGGCGCCGCGGTCGATGTTGTAGGCCGCGGCTTCGGCCATCATGGCCGCGTCGGTGCCGGCGATCTGCACGGCAATGGGCCCCGGCTCACCGCTGTGGTCGGCGCGGCGTGAGGTCTTGAGGCTGCCCCACAGCTCCTTGCGCGACGTGACCATCTCGCTGACCGCATAGCCCGMACCCAGGCGGCGGCAGAGCTGGCGGAAGGGCCGGTCCGTCACCCCTGCCATCGGCGCCACGAAGAGCCGGTTGGGGAGAAGGTGGGGGCCGATTTGCACGAGAGGGTCTGCTTAAAAAAGAGGCGAGATTGTAGCCATCCGGCCGCACCGACAATGACCGCCATGGAAGCCTGGCTCGGTCAATTCATCAGCGAGCTGCTCGCCGCCCTGGCTCTGCCCCAGGTCGGGCTGGTGGCCGTCTTCGTCATCACTTTCGTCTCGGCCACCCTGCTGCCGCTAGGCTCGGAGCCAGCCGTCTACCTCGTTATCAAGGCGGACCCGAGCATGTTCTGGGCCGTGATCGCGGTGGCCACGGTCGGCAACACGCTGGGCGGCATGACGAGTTGGTGGATAGGCTACGGCGCCGAGAAGGCGGTCGAGGCGGTGAAGCATCACGAGCCCTCGCACTCACGTGCGATGCGCTGGCTGCAGCGCTTCGGCCCCAAGGCCTGCCTGATGRGCTGGCTGCCCATCGTCGGCGACCCGCTCTGCGCCGTGGCCGGCTGGCTCAAGCTGCCGTTCTGGCCCTGCGTAGGCTGGATGGCGCTGGGCAAGTTCCTGCGTTTTTTGCTCTATACCGTGGCCTTGATTTGGCTGATTCCGGAGACCTGGTTGTCATGACGCTGCCCGTCGCCCAATCTCGCCCGGCTGAACGCGGACGAGCCCGGTCGGTCTTGCAGACCGCGCAGCCGACGGAGCGGCTGCCCTTCGGTAGGCACCACAAGTCCACAGGACTTGCCGTGTCCGGCCTCAGCCCCCGCGGGGACGGCGATGCTGGCGGCGTCGAGCCGCCAGCACATCGCCAGCGCGGCCGGCTCGGGAGCGGCCCAGCGCTCGGCCCGCAAGTTTCAATACCCCACTACGTGGATTGACATGACCTCTGCCTACCAAGATTTGGCCACGCGCCAGCAGCGCCTGCACCACCTGGGCCACCTGCAGGCCATAGCGCAATGGGACCAGGCCGCCAACATGCCGGCCAAGGGCAACGAGGCGCGCAGCCTGGCCCTGGCCGAGATGGACGGCTTGCTGCACCAACTGGCCACCGACCCGGCCCTGCCCGGCCTGCTGGAGGCTGCCGACGCCGAGCCGCTGGACGAGGGCCAGCGCGCCAACCTGCGCGAGATCCGCCGCGTCTGGCGCGCCGCGAACGCGCTGCCGCAGGCGCTGGTGGAAGCCAAGAGCCTGGCCAACAACCGCTGCGAGCATGCCTGGCGCAGCCAGCGTCCGGCCAACGACTGGGCCGGCTTCGCGCCGAACCTGCGCGAGGTGCTGAGGATTGCGCGCCAGGAGGCTGAGTTGCTGTCGCAGAGCTCGGGCCTGTCCAAGTACGACGCGCTGCTGGACAACTATGAGCCCGGTATGCGTGGCGCAGACGTCGAGGCCGCCTTTGCGCCGCTGCGCGGCTGGCTACCGGGCTTGATCCGCGACGTGACGGCCAAGCAGGCCGGTGAGACCGTCATCCAGCCCGTCGGCCCCTTCCCCACGGCGGCTCAGAAGGCCCTCGGCCTGGACGCGATGAAGCTGATGGGCTTCGACTTCGCGGCCGGCCGCCTGGACGAAAGTACCCACCCCTTCTGCGGCGGCGTGCCCGAGGACGTGCGCATGACGACGCGCTATCGCGAGGATGACTTCCTGCCCAGCCTGATGGGCACCATCCACGAGACGGGCCATGGCCGCTACGAGCAGAACCTGCCGCGCGACCTGCTCGGCCAGCCAGTGGGCCGGGCGCGCTCCATGGGCATCCACGAGAGCCAGAGCCTGTCCTTCGAGATGCAGCTCGGCAGCCACCCGGCCTTCGCCGGCCTGCTGTCACCGCTGCTGGCGAAGCACTTCGGCGCCAACCCGGTCAATTCGGCGGCCTTCGAGCCCGGCAATCTGCACAAATTGCTGACGCGCGTGAAGCCCGGGTTCATCCGCGTCGATGCCGACGAGGTGACCTACCCCGCACATATCCTGCTGCGCTTCGACATCGAGCGCGCCCTCATTGAGGGCCAGGCTGAGGTCGACGACATCCCGGCGCTGTGGGACGCCAAGATGGCCGAGTTGCTCGGCCTGGACACGCGCGGCAACTTCAAGGACGGCCCCATGCAGGACGTGCACTGGCCCGCCGGCCTGTTCGGCTATTTCCCCTGCTACACGCTGGGCGCCATGTACGCGGCGCAGTGGTTTGCGGCGATGCGGGCCCAGCGCCCCGACCTGGATGCGCAGATCGCCCGCGGCGAGCTGGGCACGGTGTTCGACTGGTTGTCCACCCATGTCTGGCAGACGGCCAGCCGCTATGAGACGCCCGAACTGGTGCGGCGCGCCAGCGGCGAGGCCTTGAACCCTGCGCATTTCGAGGCCCATCTGCGCGACCGCTATCTCGGCAGCTGAATTCGAGCAAAGACGGACAGCTTGTCGACAGCTTGAGCTGGGGTGCGGGAACAAAAAAAGGGCCGCTCCTGCGGGAGCGGCCCAATCAGTTTCAACAACGATCTCTCTCTCTTCAATCCACTGCGCTTCCCCGGCCCCCCGGCCTTCTCCGCGCGTGGCGCCCGGTTTGTGGAGTCCCGGACTGGGCCGCTGCAACGCGAACAGCGACCGTGATTGCATTCTGAGCACATGCCGCCGGCCTCGCATCCCCGCAAGCCAAGGGGGCGCGCGATGCGGCGTGACGAGCGTCACAGCAACAGCGCCAATCGCTCCAGGATGAGCACGCCGAAGAAGGCCAAACCGGCCACCAGCGTCCATTTCATGATCATCAGCCCAAGCCGCCGCCAGCGCGCTTGGCCGGTGGCGATGGAAAAGGCGAAGCACAAGACAGCCGAGAACAGCAGCAGGCCGACGACGAGGCGGGCAATCAGCATGTAAACGCTCTCATCACCATGCTGGTGCAAGCTCGGCAAAGCCCTTGGGCGCTGCGCGCTCGTCGTCGAAACTGACGATCTCGTAGGCGGCCTCGTCGGCCAGCAGCGCGCGCAGCAGCTTGTTGTTCAGCGCATGGCCACCCTTGAAGGATGTGTACGCCGCCAGCAGCGGCATGCCGGCGACCTGCATGTCACCGATGGCATCCAGGATCTTGTGCTTGACGAACTCGTCGTCATAGCGAAGGCCGTCGGCGTTCAGCACCTTGTAGTCGTCGACGACGATGGCGTTGTCCATGGAGCCGCCCAGCGTCAGGCCGCGAGAGCGCATCAGGTCGATGTCGGCCGTCATGCCGAAGGTGCGCGCGCGGGCGATCTCCTTCTTGTAGGTGCCCGAACCCATGTCGAAGACGAAGCTGCTGCCGGTGGCGGCCACGGCCGGGTTGTCGAACTCGATCTCGAAGCTCAGTGTGTAGCCGTGATGCGGCTCCAGCCGGGCCCACATCAGCTTCTTGCCCTCGCCGTGGCGCACTTCGATGGGCTTCTTCACGCGCAGGAAGCGCTTGGGCGCGTCCTGCATGACGATGCCGGCCGACTGCAGCAGGAAGACGAAGCTCGCCGCGGAGCCATCCAACACCGGCACCTCGTCGGCGTTGATGTCGATGATGAGGTTGTCCAGGCCCAGGCCCGCGCAGGCGGACAGCAGATGCTCGATGGTCTGCACCTTGGGCGCGCCCGGGTCGCCGCCAGGGCTGATGGTGGTGGCCATGCGCGTGTCGCTGACCGACGTCACACCGACCGGGATGTCGACCGGTGGGCAGAGGTCGACGCGGCGGAAGACGATACCGGTGTCAGCCGGCGCTGGGCGCAATGTCAGCTCGACCTTCTGGCCGCTGTGGATGCCGACGCCGACGGCGCGTGTGATCGACTTCAGGGTGCGTTGCTTGACCATGGGGTCAATTGTCCAAGATCAGACCTCGCCTTTGCGCTCCACGGGCAATCTGAGCGACAGGCGCGTGCCCATGCCGGGCTGGGAGTCGATGCGCAGCTTGCCGCCCAGGCGCTGGGCGCGCTTGATCTGGCTCTTCAGGCCGCGGCCGTGCTGAATGCTCTGCAGGTCGAAGCCGGCGCCATCGTCCTCGACGCGGATCTCAACATAGCTGCCGTGGTGGCGCGTCACCATGCGCACGCGGCTGGCCTGGGCATGCTTGAGCACGTTGTTCAGTGCCTCCTGCATCAGGCGCAGCACATGCAGCGCGTCGGGCGGCTCCAGCCAGGCCAGGGGCGGCAGGTCCTGCACGTCCCAGTCAAGCTTGAGGCCGCCGATCTGCAGCCTTTTTCCCAGGCGGTAGCGCATCGTCGCCAGCAGCGAGACGAGGTCGTGGCCGACCGGCTCCAGAGAGTCGATGACCAGGCGCAGGTCGTCCACGCATTCGCGCAGCACCTCCACGCACTGCTCGTGCGACATGCTGCCCTGCTCCATCGCCACCAGCGCCGACAGCAGCGAGGAGCCGAGGCCGTCATGCATGTCGGCCATGATGCGCTGACGCTCCAGCAGCAGGGCCTGCTGGCGCTCGGCCTCGCGCAGCTGCGCGTTCTGCGCATGCAGCACCGAGACCTGCTCGTCCAGGTCCTCCTGCAGCTGGCTGTTCTCGGCCTGGACCTGCTCGACGGCACCGACATAGCGGCGCTGCACCGCATGCAGGAAGCTGAGCATGACGGCCAGCGTCGCGAACGGCATCAGGAAGAAATGTTCGGGCCAGGCCCAGCCGGCCAGCACGGCGAGGTCGTGGCCGCCGATGACGACGCCGATGACCAGCGCCACGGCCATGATGCGCAGCTCGGTGCGGCGCTCCCGCCAGGCCAGGAAAGCCACCCAGGCCGTGCCGATGGTGGCGACGCCGGCCGTGACGGCGTACTGCATGACGACCATGTCGAGCTGGCGCAGCCACAGCGGCATGCTGAGCAGGCTCACCAACGTCACGCTAGCGGTCAACGCCCACTCCAGCCACAGGATGCGCCGGCTCGCAAAGCGCAGCGCGAACAACAGCGCCGTCAGCATGACCCAGCCCATGGATGCGTGTGTGGCCCACCAGAACCAGTCCTGCCCCGCCGGCGAAGCCGGCAGGCTGACGTAATAGTGCAGGTTRCGCACCATCCATGCGGCGGCACCGAGGGCAAACAGCCCATAGATGGCCTCGGGGCGGCGCAACCACAGCGTCAGCGCGAACAGCCCTAGCACCGCCAGCGTCAGGCTGACGGCCTGGGGCAGGCCGTTTTGGGCGCGCRCCCGCCACAGCCAGCGTCTTTCCAGCTGATCGCGCGGGGCGATCCAGATGCGTGACACCGCGTGATAGCTGCCCGCCGGCACCGGCAGAGCGACGACCACGTCCAGCCCCTGGGCACCGATGCCGGGCAAGGGCAGCCACAGGGGCTGCACCCATTGCTCGCGCTCGGCATGCTGGTTGTCCAGCAGGGCCTGCCAGCCTTTGTCGGTGCGGGCCAGCACCGCGGCCGACAACGTGACCAGACGCGGCAGATACAAGGCCATGGCTTCGTCCCGCCCGCCCGGTACGTGAAGTCGGTACCAGCGCATCTCGTAGCCCCGCGCATCGCTGACCATGGCCGCGCCGGGGCGTGAGCGCACGTCAGGCATCGCCACGGGCTTCCAGGCCGCTTCGTCCTCGGGAGGCAGCAGTTCAGGCGGCAGCTCGAGATGGTCGCCGCCGGCCACCGTGTGGTGGCGCAGTGCGGTCCACCAGACGTCGAGCTGGTCGCGCGTCCAGGCGGTGGTGGCAAGCTCAGCGGGGGCCGCGTCATCGCTCCCGGCCCGTGCGCTGGGTTGGGGCAATCGCTGTGCCTGTAACGGCAGACAGGCCAGCAAGGCCAGCAGCAGCAGGCCGCGGCGCCATAGCAGGCCCAACTCAAGCATCCCTATGATTTCTTCTAGGCGTTGACATGGGGCGCGAGCATGCCACAGGGGGTGGCCCCGTCCCAACCGCCGCAGCACCGCTGGGCGGCGGGTGGCGACCGTTCAGCCGCCGGCGGGCAGACTCTTGCGGGCGGCCTCGCGGAGTTCGCTGGACAGCGCGGTGTCGCCGCCGACAGCGCGCGACAGCAACAGCGCCCCCACCAGCGTGGACAGCATGGCCAGCGCCTGCTCGCGTTGCTCGGGCGCCGAGTCGGCCGGCATCTGTTCCTGCAGCGTCGCCACGAGGTTGGCGACGCCCTCGGCAAACACCTCCCGCACGGCCGGCCCGCCACGCGCCGCATCACCCGCCAGCGCGACCAGGCCGCAGCCGGCACCGATATGGTCACGGTGAGCGTCGGACAGATAGGCCTTGACCCAGGCCTGCAGGCTGCGGTCGGACTGCGTCTTCCACTGCTCGCGGTTGGCCTGCAATGCGCGCCGCGTCGCCTGGGCGGCCAAGTCGTCCTTGGACTCGAAGTGGCCATAGAAGCCGCCACGCGTCAGGCCAGCGGCCTGCATCAGGTCGTTCAGGCCGATGCCATCGAAGCCGCGCTCGCGAAACAGCTGGGCGGCGTTGTCGAGGATGCGTTCGCGGTTCTCTTCGGCCTGGGCGCGGCTGACCTTCATCGCGGTCTCCTGGGGTCTTTGTGTGGGCGGGCTTGACGCATTTTATATGTTGACCGACATTTATATCAATCATGTCGGTCGACATGAATAAGCAAATCGAGAAGGAATTGCCACCATGAGGCTCAAGAACGCCGTCGTCTTCATCACCGGTGCCAACCGCGGCCTGGGCCGCGCCTTTGCCCAGGCCGCGCTGGCCGCGGGCGCCGCCAAGGTCTATGCCGCCGCGCGTGACCCGGCCTCCATCGACCTGCCCGGCGTCGTGCCCGTCGCGCTGGACGTGACCGACCCCACCCAGGTGGCCGCGGCGGCTGCGCAATGTACGGATGTGACGCTGCTGATCAACAACGCGGGCATCTCGCAGCAGGCCGGCGTGCTCGACGCGGATGCCATCGCGACGGCGCGCCGCCATCTGGACACCAACTTCTTCGGCGTCTGGGCGCTGACCCAGGCCTTCGCGCCGGTGCTGCAGGCCAACGGCGGCGGCGCGGTGCTGAATGTGCTGTCCGTGCTGAGCTGGGTGACGGTGCCGGGCCTGACGCCCTACAGCGCCAGCAAGGCCGCCGCCTGGGCGCTGAGCAATGGGCTGCGCAGCGAGCTGAAGGCCCAGGGCACGCAGCTGACCGGCCTGCATG
>NZ_JBFUMO010000222.1:0-8858 GCF_054049355.1 Roseateles sp. P5_E11
GCAGGGAGAGCAAGCCGGCCAGCACCGCCGAGAGAAGTGCGTTTCTTTTCATCGGGATTCCAGGCGCCCGGYGATCCTGCGGACCGCCGGGCGCAAACCAAGGTCAGAACGTGTAGCGCGCCGTGACCACGTAGCGAGGGCCGGTGTAGAACAGACCACGGGTCATGTAGCCGATATGCTGCTGCATCAGCTGACGCTGGCGGGCGGAATTGAGGTTCTGCGCCTCCAGGCCGAGTGACATCTGATCATTGAACAGCTTGTACGACACACCGGCGTCCAGCTGGCCGTAGCTCTCGGCCCACACCGGCAGGCCCCAGGCCACGTTCCTCTGACCGAGGTTCGGGCTGTTCGGATCGGTCACGAGGCCGTCCGTGCCCTGCGTGCCGTTCACGTTGATGGCCTGCAGGTAGCGCGAACGCCAGCTGTAGGCCAGGCGTGCGGACAGCGGACCGTGGTCATACATCAGCGCGAGGTTGTAAGCCTTGCGCGACAGGCCCTGCAACGGCAGGTTGCCGAACTGACGGCCGTCGGTGTCGCAGCCGTTCAAGTTCAGGCCAAAGTTGTCGGCCGAGTTGGCGGTACCGCTGCAGTAGGGCGAGTTGACCGGGTTGTACAACTTGCTCTTGCTGTCGACGTAGGTGTAGTTGGCCTGCACGCCAAAGCCGGAGAGCCAGCCCGGCAGCTTGTCGAAGTACGTCTGGAAGGCGAGTTCCACACCGGTGAGGTTGCCGGAGGCGCCGTTGACCGGGCTCGTCACCGAGAAGTTCTGCGGCTTGCCGGTGACGTCGGGCAACTGGAAGTTCGACGTCTGGTTGACGAGGATGTCCTTCAGGTCCTTGTGGAACGCTGCAACCGTCAGCGAACCCGCGCGGCTGAAATACCACTCGGCCGTCAGGTCCTCCTGCGTCGAGCGGGTCGGCAGCAGCATGGGGTTGCCCTTGGCGGAGCCGCTCTGCGAGACGCTGGTCACCGTGGTGGCGGTGCTGTTGATGGTCTGGCTCAGCGAGGTGCTCGCCTGCAACCTGTCGAAGTCAGGCCGGGCGATGGCCTTGGCCAGGGCGAATCGGAACTGCACGTCCTGCGCGGCCTGGAGCTTGAGGTTCAGACTGGGCAGCACGTCCGTGTAGCTGTTCTTGAAGGTCTCCAGCTTCTGGTACTTCGGGATGTTGGGCACCGGCACTCCGCCGAGGCCCAGCTTGGCCTGTTCGGTGCCGGCGAAGGAGGTGTAGCCCAGGGCGTCGTTCTGGGTTCGCACGACCCGCACGCCGACGTTGCCGTCGAGCGGCAGTTTCCATTCGTCGAAGCCGAAGCGCAGCTGGGCGAAAGCGGCCTGGGTTTTCTCGGACTGCTTGTTGCCGCTGCCGCTCTGGATGTCCTGGGCGATGTCGCTGCCCAGGCCTTCGGGGGAGAAGGCGAATGGCCACTGGCTGCAGGCATCGGTGCTTTGACCGGCCGCGGTCTGCTTGACCACGCAGTTGTCGGCGCCGTACTTGTGCAGCACGGCATAGGAAGCCGGGAAGCCGACGGCTTGTGCGACCGACGGGAACACGACCGACGGCGGCGTGGGGACGCTGCCACCGAAGAAGTTGTTGAAAGTGTTGGTCTGGGTGCCGCCGGGGTAGTCGCTCAGGTAGGCCGGGCCTCCTGTCGTCCAGGGCTGGGAGATGGCCTGCCAGTGGTAGTTCGACGGATTGGTCGAGCTCTGCGCTTCGCGTTCCGTCAGGCGCATGCCGAAGCGCAGGTCCTGCAGCACCGGGTGCTCGAAGCGGTAGCGGGCATCGCCCTTCCAGCTCTTCTGGGTTCCCTTGCTGCGGTCCAGGTGCTCCATCGTGAACGCCCAGTAGTAGTTCTTGGGGTCGGCGAGGTAGGCGCGGTCAGCGGCGTCGAAGCTGAGGCTGGGCGTGCTGCCGCTCAGGTCGATAACCTCCTTCTGCATGCCGACACCGGTCGCGACGGTGGAGTCCAGACCGCGCGTGGAAGCCTTCACGTACTGCAGGTCAGACGTGAAGCTCCAGCGGTCATTCGCCTTCCAGTTCAAACGCCAGGCAAAGTCCTCTGTCTTGGAGTTGCGGGTGGCCGTGCGGGTGTCGTCGTTGAAGTTCAGCAGCGACCCGTCGTTGTTGGTCAACGTGCCGGAGACCATCGCACCCTGGTCATTGAACTTGCCATTCGTGACGCTGATCTTGTAAGGCTCAGTGCCTGCAAAGATCGCCTGTTCGTCCCACTGCATGCGGTACTTGGAGCGGAAGTAGGTCAGCGAGCTATCGATGTTGTCCTTCTTCCACTGCAGGGCGCCGTACAGGCCGTCGCGCTTGCGCTCGAATTCCAGGGTGCGCCATTGCGCGCCCTTGGGCACCCACAGGTAGGAGCCGGCGGGCTGGCCGACTACTGCGTCGGTACGGGGGTAGTAGGGCTCGACCTGGAAGAAGTCGGAGCGCGTGGCACTCTTGGAACTCGCAGCGTTCAGCAAGACGCCGATGCGGCCAATGTCGGTATTCCAGCTGTTGACCAGCAGGCCGCTGGCAGACGGCTTCTTCTTGCCGTTGAGCTTGTTGTAGGCCTCCTGCACCGTGACCGAGCCCTTGAAGCCCTGGTAGTCGAAAGGCAGCGCCGTGCGCAGGTTGACGAGGCCGCCGACAGCGCCCTCGATCTGTTCGGCCGACGGGTTCTTGTACACGTCGATGCCGGCCATCAGCTCGGGCGGCACATCTTCGAAGTTCAGTGCGCGGCCACCGTTGGCAGAAAAAGTGTCCCGGCCGTTCATTTCGGAACGCACATAGGACAGGCCGCGGATATTGACGCCGGAACCTTCCACCGAGTAGTGCTCGGGGTCGTTGCGAGCCATGGTGCGCTCGATCGTCACGCCGACGATGCGCTGCAGCACTTCGGTGACGGAACGGTCGGGCAGCTTGCCGATGTCGTCGGCCACGATCGAATCGACGATCTCGTCGGAATTCTGTTTGATCTTCTGTGCCGATTCGAGCGCCGCTCGGCGGCCGCTGACGACGACGGTTTCCAGGTTGGTGGTGGGTGCGGATGCGGCGGCGGCGGCGGGGGCCGGCGCGGTCTGCGCCATCGCCATGCCGCTGCAGAGCAGGGCGGCCTGGGCGGCGGCAAGGGATACAGCGGTTCGGCGGGGATGGTGATGTGTCACTTTGTCTCCTCTCGTTGTCGTAGGGCTCTAGGCCCGTGTCGTACTGCTGGTTCGGGGAAGCAAGGAAATCAACATCGCCCAGGTCGACAGGCGCAAGGCTTTTGAGCGAGGGTGTTCGTCATGGGCAGCGTGTCGGCTCGGGTGTGTTGGGCGGGGGTGAATCGGTGATCGGCGGTCAGCCGCAGAAGCGGTTGACCAGGTTCTCGAAGACTTCCTGGCGGCCGGACACGGGCRCCACGTCGGTGTTGGCGGCGAGCACCTGGTCGGCGAGTTCGGTCAGCGAACGCCGGCCGTTGAGGATGTCCTGCCCGGCGGGYGCGTCCCAGCCGGCGTAGCGGCTGTCCACGGCGGCYTTCAGGCGSCCGTCGTTGACCATCTTCTCGGCGATCAGCAGCGCCTGGGCGCACACGTCCATGCCGCCGATGTGGCCGTGGAACAGGTCCTCGGCGTCGATGGACTGGCGGCGCACCTTGGCGTCGAAGTTCAACCCGCCCGAGCCCAGSCCKCCGGCCTGGATGACGTGGTACAGCGCGATCGCCGTCTCCGGCACGTTGTTGGGGAACTGGTCGGTGTCCCAGCCCAGCTGCGGATCACCGCGGTTCATGTCCAGGCTGCCCAGGATGCCCAGCGCGCCGGCCGTGGCGATCTCATGCTCGAAGCTGTGGCCCGACAGCGTGGCGTGGTTGGCCTCGATGTTGACCTTCACTTCCTTCTCCAGGCCGTAACGGACGAGGAAGCCGTACACGGTGGCGGTATCGAAGTCGTACTGGTGCTTGGACGGCTCGCGCGGCTTGGGCTCGATGAGGATGGCGCCCTTGAAGCCGATCTTGTGCTTGTACTCCACCACCATGTTCAGGAAGCGGCCGAGCTGGTCCAACTCCTGCCCGAGGCGCGTGTTCARCAGCGTCTCATAGCCCTCGCGGCCGCCCCACAGCACRTAGTTCTCGCCGCCGAGCTTCAGCGTCGCGTCCATCGCGTCGCGCACCTGCAGCGCGGCCATGGCGAACAGCTCGGGGTTGGGGTTGCTGGCCGCRCCGCTCATGAAGCGGCGGTGGCTGAACAGGTTGGCCGTGCCCCACAAGAGCTTCAAGCCCGTGGCCTGCTGCTTCTCGCCGAGCACGTCGACCATGCGCAGGAAGTTCTCGTGGCTCTCGCGCGGCGTGGCRCCTTCCGGGGCGACGTCGCGGTCATGGAAGCAGTAGTAGGGCGCGCCSAGCTTSKCRAAGAACTCGAAGGCCGCGTCGGCCTTGAGCTTGGCCAGCTCCATCGGGCTGCCGCCCTGGAACCAGGGSCGCTCGAAGGTGGCGCCGCCGAACGGGTCCAGGCCSGTCCAGACGAAGTTGTGCCAGTAGCACACGGCAAAGCGCAGGTGRTCCTCCATGCGCTGGCCCAGGACGATGCGGTCCTTGTCGTAGTGCTTGAAGGCCAGGTCATTSKGGCTGTCGGCGCCCTCRAARCGGATCGGGGCGATGGCGTGGAAATAGCTCGTCATAACTCGGGGGTCAGGCACCGCGCAGGCGGCGGTAGAGGTCACGGAAACGCGCCAGGCGGGGGGCCAGGCGGGCATGGCGTTCGGGGTCGGGAGAGAAGAGGGCCGCCACGGGCGGGCGGGTGCAGACGGTCTCGACAGCACCCCCGGTGGCCAACCAGCCCAGGCGTGCCGCGCCGAGCGCGCCGCCGGCTTCGCTGCCGGTGTGCAGGACGATGTCGACCTGGAGCGCGTCGGCGATCAGCTGGGCCCAGAAACGGCTGCGTGAGCCGCCGCCCACCAGCGACAGCTGGTGGACCTGGGTGCCCGCGGCTCGCAGCGCGTCCAGCCCATCGGCCAGCCCGAAGGCCACGCCCTCGAGCACGGCATAGGTGCAGTCGGCGCGCGTCGTCTGCGCCTTCAGGCCATGGAAGACCCCGGCTGCAAACGGGTCGTTGTGCGGCGTGCGCTCGCCGGCCAGGTAGGGCAGGAAGATCGGCGCGTGGTCTGAGGYGCTGACTGCGCTGTCATTTGATGAAAGTTCAGCCAGCAAGGKGGYTTCATCGGCGCCGACGAGCTGGCAGAACCAGCGCAGGCAGCTGGCGGCCGACAGCATCACGCTCATCTGGTGCCAGCGTGCGGGAAGCGCATGGCAGAAGGCGTGCACGGCCGAGGCCGGGTTGGGCCGGTAGCGGTCGTTGACGACGAAGAGCACGCCCGAGGTGCCCAGCGAGATGAAGCCRTCMCCKGGCTGCGTGGCGCCGATGCCGATGGCGCTGGCCGCGTTGTCGCCGGCGCCACCGGCGACGACCACCTCCGCGCCCAGGCCCCAGGCCTTGGCGAGTTCGGGCTTGAGCACGCCGCTGGGCTGGCTGCTCTCGACCAGGCGSGGCATCTGCGCGCGCGTCAGGCYGCAGGCGCCGAGCAGTTCGTCGGACCAGTCGCGCCGKGCCACGTCCAGCCACAGGGTGCCGGCGGCGTCCGACGGGTCGGAGACCTTGTCGCCGGTCAGCTGCAGGCGCAGCCAGTCCTTGGGCAGCAGCACGCTGGMCACSCGCGCGAAGACTTCGGGCTCGTGCTTCTTGACCCACAGCAGCTTCGGGGCGGTGAAGCCGGGCATGGCGAGGTTGCCGGCGATGTCGTGCAGGCGCGGCGCGGYGGYYGTCAGCTCGTCGCACTCGGCGTGGCTGCGGCCGTCGTTCCACAGGATGGCCGGGCGCAGCACSGCGTCGTCAGCGCCCAGCAGCACCGCGCCGTGCATCTGGCCGGACAGGCCGATGCCGCGCACGGCGGCGAACTCGGTCGGGTGGGTCGTGCGCAATTGGGCGACGGCGGTGCCGGTCGCGCGCCACCAGTCGGATGGATTCTGCTCGGACCACAGAGGTTCCGGTGCCGACAGCGTCAATGCGCTGCCTGCGGTACCAACGATGCGACCGCTGTCGTCAAGCAACAGCAGCTTGACTTCCGAGGTACCCAGATCAATGCCGAGAAACATCAAGCAGCCTCCGCTGTTTCAAGAAAAATGGTTCCACCGTCAGCCAGAGGTAACGCGGGGCGGGTCAGTCGATAACGTGCCAGCGCTGCAGCGCCGACAGCGACGGCGTTGACGCCGAAGCGCGACGTGCGCACGATCGGCGGTGGCAAACCGGCTGCAGCGGCATAGGCGTTCAGCGTATCCAGCGCCGGCTTAAGGAATGGTTCGCCCAGCTCGATCGCGGCGCCACCGAGAACGATGCACGCGGGGTCGTAAGTGGCAGACAGGTTCTGCAGCAGCACGCCGAGGTAGCGTCCGGCGGAGGCGACGGCATTCTGGGTCTCAGGGTCGTTCCCCAACAGATGGCTGCGTATCCGAGACAGCGAGGTCATCTCCGTCCCCCTGCCGTAGCCCCGCTGCATGGCGCCCATCGAGATCAGCGCCTCCGCGCAGCCCCGGCGCCCGCAGGAACAACGCGGACCATCGAGTTGCAGCACGGTGTGCCCCACTTCGCCAGCGAAACCTCGGTTGCCGGTCAGCAGCCGGTCACCGACGATGACACCGGCACCGAGGCCCTCGCTGATGGAGACGTAGAGCAATGGGTCCGCGGCGGTCGAGGAGTTGAACTCCACTTCGCCAACCGCGGCGACAGCAGCTTCGTTCTGAAGGAAGAGCGGCACGTGTGCCAGCGGGGAGTCAGCCAGTCTTTCGGCCAGCAGTGCTGCGAATGGCACATCGCGCCAGCCCAGGTTGGGCGCGAATCGAAGCACGCCACGCGCTGCATCGACGCCGCCGGGCAAGCCGACACCGATACCCAGCGCCTGCTCGCTGGCGGCGAGCTGCCCGAAGACCTTCAGCAGCGATGCGGCAAGTACTCGAATGCACGACTTGGCCGAGCGAATGRCACCGTAGCTGGCGACAGTTTCTGCACGTATCTCGCCCGTGAGGGACGTGGCAACCACGCGCACGGAGTCGACGCCGACTTCGGCACCGAGCAGCAGCAGTCGGGTTGGATCGATGAACAAGGGCGTGGGGCGGCGACCCATGTCGCCTGTCGGGACGATTTCGCGCTCGACCAGCCAACCCTCGGTAATCAATTCACGGGCGAGCAGGCCGACGGTGGATTTGGTCAGGCCCACCACAGCAGCCAGATCGGCTCGTGACTGACCTGGTTTGGCGCACAGTTGCCTGACGAGCGCCATGCGATTGATGACTTTGAGGAGCTGTTGGCTCGCGGCGGCTTCGACCTGCAAGGCACTTCTCCCTGATGAACTTTCGTGGTCGGACCACAACTTGTCGTTGTGTTTTTGGTATGACCAATGTTAGTTGGGGCGATGGACAAAGTAAATAGGGGCGCGCGGCTTCGTCATCGCAGGCCGCGAGTCACGGCAGCAGCAGGAGATTTCACCGAGGCACTCCCGGAGCCTGTTGCCCGGTCCGGGAAGTGGCGGGGAGGGATCGGATCCTGATGTTCCGAAACCATACGGGCTGCGATTCCGCCTGCAGCGCGATATGGCCGAATGACAACTGCAGGGGAGCACCGGCATCCAGCAGGGCCTTTGCGCTGTCCTCCCTGGGATCAAGCTGGGGATGCTGATAGCGCAGGACCTCGACGCCATTGACGCGATGGACGACTTCCTCGTTGCCTCGAACCTCGACCTCCACCGCTACCCACTCATCCAGGGGGAACAATTTCGAGGTCGACTCGATGATGTGGTCTGTCACCAGCCGGCCCTTCATCTCGAGGTTGGTGCCAGGCGTGCACACATTTCCCGTCTGGCGGCCCGCCGTTGCGCCCGCGCTGAGGAACTGGAATTCCATGCTGGCAGGCCAGGCCTGGTTGAGCCCCATCGTCCAGGGCGACTGTGAATGGATCATCACGCCGCTGTTGAGTTTGGCCCAGGGTGGGGCATCTGCAACGGCAGTGCCCGTGATCCGGTACTCGAGCCGAAGGATGTAGTTGGCGTAGGCCAGGTTGGAGTACAGATGGCCGAACTGTTCGTCGAACTTGCCGTAGCCGTCATAGCTGACCTTGATCACGCCGTCTTCCACCCGAAAGGTGTTCGCGTAGTTGTCTCCAAGCGGATGCTTGTTGATCTTCACGGTCCATCCTGAAAGGTCGCGGCCATTGAACAGCGAATGCCATTCGCCCTCGTCCTGCGCACTCGCGCGCGCTGGGGTCAGGGCGATGCACAGGCAGGCCAGCATCGTTGACAGAGATCGGTTCTTCATGACGTGGACCTATCCGGAAAAAGGCAAATCGCGCGGTCTCTTTCAAGGCCGCGCGTTGGTGCTGGAACGGTTCTGGCGAGTTCAGCCCCCGAACCGGTATTGCGCCAGCGAGGCCGGTTTCATCGTGATCGAAAAGCCCGGTGCTTCGGGCGGCATGTAGGCCGCGCCGCGCACGACGCAGGGGTCGACGAAGTGCTCATGCAGGTGATCCACGTACTCGATGACACGGCCGTCACGCGTGCCGGCGATGCAGAGGTAGTCGATCATGGACAGGTGCTGCACGTACTCGCACAGGCCCACGCCGCCGGCATGCGGGCAGACGGGCAGGCCGTGCTTGGCGGCCATCAGCATGACGGCCAGGATCTCGTTGACGCCGCCCAGGCGGCAGCTGTCGATCTGCACCACGTCGATGGCGCCGCGCATCATGAACTGCTTGAACAGGATGCGGTTCTGGCACATCTCGCCGGTGGCGACCTGCATGGGCGCGATGGCCTGCCGAATGGCGCGGTGGCCTTCGACGTCGTCGGGGC
>NZ_JBFUMO010000223.1:0-8854 GCF_054049355.1 Roseateles sp. P5_E11
TGCCTTACCAGTGGAGCGCGGTGCTGGACTATGGCTGGCTGCGCAGCACCACCACCAGCACCAACAGCACGGTTCTCGGTGCCGCATCACCGACCGCCGACGAAACCCTTCAGGGCGAGGTTTTTCGCGATATTTCCGCTTCACCGCTCAGCGATCTCAACTCACTGTTCACGTTCTTCAAGCAGAACGGCAAAGTTGGCAACACGCTCAAGACGCTGTCCTTGCGGCTGAGCGGCCCGGTCGTGGAGCTTCCAGGCGGCAAGCTCACCGCCACCGCGCTTGTTGAACGACGCAATGAGACCAGCGACGATGCAGTCGATACCAGTGATGTGGGCGGTACAAGCGCCTTCTACTGGACGCCTGAAGCACATCGCAGGGTTGATGCGCAATATCTGGAACTGCGCGCGCCGTTGATTTCGCCCGGCAATGACATGCCTTTCGTGAACATGCTGGAACTGATGGCTTCGGTTCGCCATGACGCTTACCGGACCGATTTCTCGGGCTCTTCAATTGAGGTCGATAGCGCCGCCGGCCCGTTCACGCCCCAGACGCCGTCGATCAACAGCTTTGGATCGACGAGCCACACGCTTGGTTTTCGTTATGCGCCAACGCGTGATGTCACGTTCCGCGCCAGCCGTGGCACCGGATTTTTGCCGCCCGACCTCGGCCAGATCCGCAGTTCGACACCCGCTCTGTTCTCGTCGTTCCTGATCTCGCTTCTTGATCTGCGCGATCCGGCGCTGGGCAACTCGCTCATTCCCGGGCCGTTGACGGTGCTGGCCGGCGGCAGCGCTTCGCTCATGCCTGAAAAATCGAAGAGCACCTCGCTGGGCATGATCTTGACGCCGCGCATCGTGCCGGGTCTGCGTATTTCGCTGGACTACACCGATATCCGCAAGACCAATGAGGTCAGCAAGCTGCCACTGAGCTACTTTGTCGACCACGAAGCTGCTTTCCCTGGGCGCGTGGTCCGCGGGCCGGGGTCGGACGGTCAGCCTGGCCCCATCACTCAGATCGACTCGACATTGTTCAATCTGGCACGCAGTCGCCTTCGGGCGCTCGACATCCAGGCCGAGTACGCCACGACGAGCGAGGCGCTGGGGCATTTGCGCTTCTATGCCGCCGCCACCCACACGATGGAACTGAGCCGCAGTGTGCAGGCGGGAGCTCCGGCGGTGGAACGGTCCGGGTTCTCCGATGGCCCGCTGAAGTGGCGCGGCAACGTCGGGGTCGACTGGAGCAAGAACGCCTGGAGCGCGGGCTGGAACGCCCAGTACTACGACAACTACCGGGCCTGCCAGTCCACCCTGTCAGCCTTCTCCTGCAGCCAGTGGGAGACGTGGCAGGGCGCAAGCAAGGTGCCGAGCCATGTCTATCACGACCTTTATGTGAGCTATGACTTCTTCGCTGCGAGCGGTGCTCTGCGCGGAACTGACATCACCTTTGGCGTGAACAACGTGTTCAACAACCAGGGTCCGACGATCAGCAGCGCCATTGCCTACAGCGTGGGCGCGACGTCCTATTTCGATCCGCGTCTGCGTCGCTACACGCTATCGCTGCGCAAGCACTTCTGACCACCCGCAGCGGCGCCGGCGTCTGCCATCTTCCATATGGCGGCGCCGGCGCCTTTCACGTTCTGCTCGTGACCTGCTCAGGCCCGTTGGTTCGCGATGATTTCGGCACGGTTGCCCGCGCCCATCGTTTTGGCCGTGACGCCGAACCGCGCCCGGAATAGCCGGGAGAAGTGGGACAGGCTGGAGAAGCCCACGGCATAGGCGATCTGGGAAATGCGGTCATTGGACCGGATGAGCTGGTACTGCGCAGCGACCAGTCTGGTTTCAGTGACCAAGGCGCTGAAACTGGTGCCGTGGGCCGCGCAGGTGTTGTAGATCGTACGCACCGAGCATTTCAGGGTCGCCGCAGCATCCTGGGCCGACAGACCGCGCTGATCCAGATTCTGGGCGATGAACCACAGGACTTCCCCCATGCGCCCGCGTGCCCGCGGCATGATGGCTTCCGCCTTGGCGCCAGCGGCCAGTGCCGTGCGCAGGAGGTCTGCCAGCATCGTCAGGGCCTGGGGGATGGCCAGCGCGTCACCGTCGTTGAGATCAAGGATCAGCTGCGCCAGGTCGGCGATGATCGGAGCGGCAAAGTACTCGTTGCTGACGTAGAGGTCAGGCAGAAGCTGAAGCTTGTCCATGAAGCGCTGCATCGACCACCAGCCCGGCAAGGTGATGACGAGCATGTCCACCTTGCCAGACCCGGCCAGGGCCATAGGCTGCCAGGCGCAAGCCACAAAGATGTCGCCCGCCAGCAGCCTGCGCCGATGCCCATGCTGGTCTACCGTCAGTTTGCCGGAACGCAGAAAGATGATGTGGGTGCAGAAGCCCCGGCCGTCCGCGGCCGCGCCGCCCTCGATTGAACAGGCGAAGGCGCCGGTGGCGATGTGGCGTACGGTGGCGATGTCACGCGAAACGCTGCTGACACGCCAACCTTCACCCTCGCGGGAGCCGCGAAAGCTGTCGTTGAAGACGGCGGCAATGAGCGAAGGCGCTACTGACATGYGTTCCGTGATCGGTCCAGCTGATCGCCAGACCGTCTCCTTTAGCTGTACACAGCTRGATTACACGACCAGCGTCGTGGCGTCATCAACCACTTTCTTCTGCACGATGGATCGCCATTCTGCAAGCCTGGCTTTGATGCGAGCCTGCCTTGCGAGGGATCGCAGCTTGAGCGGCTGTGCGACTAGATCAGCGGCCCAGCGCCTGTTCGCTTCTTCCAGGAAGGCTTCGTAGTTGAAGTCGTCGCCGTCACTCTCATTGCTCAGGGTGGCGATGACTTCTTCAGTGATGCGGTCCATGGTGGACTTGAAGAACGCGGCCTCGGCGTCGGTGAACGGGTCCTCGTCTGCGGCATCTGCCTCGGCGGACAGCTGCGCCGTCCAGGCCACCATCGCATCCTGAACCGCGCCGGGCGCCTGTTCAAGATCCCAGGCCAGCGACAGCACCAGATCAATCACCTTGTCGGGCGCTGGTGCTTCCCGCTGCGCATGTGCCAGCCTTGCGCGGGCCGCGCGCCAGGTCTGCTTGTCGACCGATGTGGCCATGGATTGACGCACAAGGGCGATGACCGCTTCGCAGGCCTCGCGAACGGGGCCTGCCTCGACGCGCTGTGCGCGACCATAGATCGGGTCCGTCCAGGCCAGCAGCACCGCGCGGCGCGCGATGTTGGCCGTCTCGGCGCCGACCGGAATGGCTTCCAGCAGGGCGTCATAGAACGCAGGGGCTTCATCGCCCTCGCCAAAGGCGCCCAGCGCGGGCAACAGGCGGGCCAGAGCCGGGTGCAGGCCATAGTCCTGCGAGATCGGCGTCAGATCACCCTCCATCGATGCCTGGGTCAGCCAGGCGGCGTACACCGGCCCCTTGGCCCGGATGTCGGCCCTCAGGGCCTGCTTGGTGGCTTCATTGCCAAAGGCGCGATAGGCGGTCACTGGCTGCCTCCGGCATGGGGCTCGAGAACCGATGCCAGCTTGCCGCGAGAGACCTGGCCGATGAATCGCTCCACCGGCTCGCGGTCCTTGATCAGAATGAATGTCGGCACGCTCTGCACGCCGTAGGCCTCGGCAAGCTTGGGCTCTTGGTCGATGTCGACCTTGACGAAGGCGATCTCGCCCTCGAACTCGCGCGCGGCATCTTCCAGAGCGGGTACCGAGGCTTTGCACGGGCCGCACCAGGCGGCATGGAAATCGACCAGAACYGGAATCGACGAGCTGAGCACATCGTCCTCGAAGCGGTCGACGGTGGTGACTTTAAGAAGAGACATTTGTTGATCCTTTGTGCGGAGGCGCCACCCGCCAAAAGCGGGCGGCGCCCAGGGAGTCATTGAGGCCGGCTTGCGCCGGCCTTGGCGTCGATGAGAAAGCGTTCGGCTTCCAGGGCCGCCATGCAGCCCATGCCGGCGGACACCACAGCCTGGCGGAAGTGCTTGTCCTGCACATCGCCGGCGGCAAACACGCCCGCGACGCTGGTGGCGGTCGAACCCGGTGCCACCAGAACATAGCCGTCCTCGTCCATGGCCAGCTGACCCTTGAACAGGCTAGTGGCGGGATCGTGGCCGATGGCCACGAAGAGGCCGTCCAGCGCGAGGGTCGAGGTCTCGCCGGTCAGGCGGTGGTTCAGGCGCAGGCCTGTGACCTTCTTGCCGTCGCCCAGCACTTCGGCCACTTCAGCGTTCCAGATCGGCTTGATCTTCTCGTTGGCCAACAGGCGGGCCTGGTTGGTCTTGTCGGCACGCAGGCTGTCGCGGCGGTGGATCAGGTACACCTCGCTGGCAAAGTTGGCCATGTGCAGCGCGTCCTCGACAGCGGTGTTGCCGCCGCCCACCACGGCCACCACGCGCTTGCGGAAGAAATAGCCATCGCATGTCGCGCAGGCCGAAACGCCCTTGCCGCGATAGAGGTGTTCACTGTCCAGTCCCAGCCAGCGCGCATTGGCGCCGGTAGCGATCACCAGGCTGTCGGCGCTATAGCGCGCGCCGCCATCGCCCACGGCCGCGAAGGGGCGCTTGGACAGATCAACCTCGACGATGAAGTCATTGATGATGTCGGTGCCCAGGTGCCGCGCCTGCTCGCCCATTCGGGACATCAGTTCGGGACCTTGCACGCTGGTGTCGCCGGGCCAGTTCTCTACATCGGTCGTGATGGTCAGCTGCCCTCCCGGTTGCAAGCCTTCGATCAGCACCGGCTCAAGGGCACTGCGCGAGGCGTAGATCGCCGCCGTGTAGCCCGCCGGCCCCGAGCCGATGATCAAGATTTTGCTGTGGCGCTGCGCCGGTGTTTCTTTCTTCGCTCCCATGATTCAGCCCCCCGCTCCGCCGACAACGACGCTGTCGATCCGAATGGTCGGCTGGCCCACGCCGACTGGCACCATCTGGCCGTTCTTGCCGCACACGGCGACGCCGGCATCGAGGGCCAGGTCATTGCCGATCATCGAGATGGCTTTGAGCGTCTGGTTGCCAACGCCAATCAGGGTGGCCCCTTCGATGGGTGCGGTCACCTTGCCGTTCTCGATCAGAAAGGCTTTCTCGGCCGAGAAATTGAACTGGCCTGAGGTGATGTCGACGGTGCCGCCGCTGAATTCGACCGCATAGATGCCATGGCGGACCGACGCGATGATCTCTTGCGGGTCGTACGGTCCGTTCTCCAGGAAGGTGTTGGTCATTCGGGTCATGGGCAGATCCGAATAGGACTGTCGGCGGCCATTGCCGGTCGCGGTGTCGCGCATGATTCGCGCGCTCGTCTTGTCCTGCATCAGGCCGACCAGCCGGCCATCCTGGATCAGCATCGTGCGCTGGCCATTCACGCCCTCATCGTCCACATTGAGCGAACCGCGGGCATTGGGCAGCGTTGCGTCATCAAAGACGTTGACCCCTGGTGCGGCGATGAGCTCGCCAACCATGCCGTTGAACACCGATTCACGCTTGCGATGGAAATCGCCTTCCAGCCCGTGGCCGATCGCTTCGTGCAGAAGCACGCCGGGGAAGCCTGAGCCCAACACCACGGTCATCTCACCCGCCGGTGAAGGCCTGGCCTCCAGATTGGCGAGCGCAATCGACGTGGCCTTGCGCACCATCTGTTCCAGCCGGTCCTCGGTCATCTCGCTCAGCGCAAAACGCCCGCCGCCGCCGGCGGAGCCCGATGAGCGCTTGGCGTTGTTTTCGGCGATGACCGAGATGTCCAGCCGCACCAGCGGCCGGATGTCGCCGGCCAGCGTGCCGTCGGTGGCCGCGACCAGAATGGTCGAGTCTTCAACCGACAACTGGGCCGAGACTTCGGTGATGCGGCGATCAACGGCGCGGGTCATCTGGTCGAGCCTTTGCAGCAGCGCCACCTTCTCGACGCTGTCCATGCCGCCTGCCGCCTCGATGGTGGAGTAGGCGCCCGAATCGCAGGTCACCCCGGCAATCTCCACACCCCGCCCGGTCGCGGCGGCATCCTGGCCATGAGCCTGCATGGCGCGGGCTGCGGCGGTGATGGCGGTGATGGATTTGTTGCTGATGTCGCTGGAATAGGCAAAGGCGGTGTTGTCGCCGGTCACGGCACGTGCGCCCACGCCTTGCGAAATGGAGAAGGCGGCACGCGCCACCTTGCTGCGTTCCAGCGACCAGGAATCGCGCGTGGTCAATTCGAAATAGAGATCGCCGTATTCGGCGCCCCGCGCCCACAGGCCGGACAGGCCATTCTGAAGCGCGTTGGTGTCGAGGTCATTGGCGACAAGCAGCCTGTCCTGAGCCAACGTCAGGCGATTGGAAGCGGTCAAAGACATGKGAATCGGTTCTTTCAGCAAATGGGGGTCGATCAGCGTCCGGCGATCTGCATATCGAGCAGCAGGATCGAGCCGACCCGGATCGAGCCCTCGCGGTGAACGTCGGTGCCCACCGAGACGATGGCCTTGAGCATGTCTTGCAGATTGCCGGCCACCGTAAAGCCGTGGACGGGTCGGACGACCTGACCGTTCTCAACCCAGAAGCCTGCCGCCGCCCGCGAATAGACGCCGGTGGCCGGATTGCTGCTGCCGCCCATGAAGCGGGTCAGCCACAGGCCGGTGCGCAGCTTGCGCAGCATGCCCGCCAGGTTGTCGCCCGGTTCGGTGTTGGTGCTGGTCAGGGTGAGGTTGCGCATGCCGCCGGCGTTGCCGGTTGATGCCCGCCCCAGCTTGCGGCCCATGCGCGTGTCCAGGAACAGGCCCTCGACCACGCCATTGCGCACGATTGCACGGCGCTTGCCAGGCACGCCTTCGCTGTCGAATGTGCTGCTGGCCAGCCCATAAGGCTCGAAGGGATCTTCTTCCAGCGTCAGGTGCGAGGCGGCCAGCTGCTGCCCCATGGCGTCGGGCAGGAAGGTCAGGCGCCGAAACTGTGAAGCGCCGCTCAGCTGACCGCACATGTCGAGCACCAGGCTGGATGCAACCGGCGCATCGACCAGCACGGGCACACGGCGGGTGGTCAGCCCGTCGGCGCCCAGCACGCCGAGCGCCTTTTCGGCGGCGATGCGTCCAACCTCGGCACTGGGCAGCAAGCCCTCAAGACGCCGGTCAACCGATGACCAACTGCCTTGCCGCATGTCGTCGCCCCGCTGGGCGATGGTTTGGCACCAGCGGCGCTGGACCGAGCCGCTACCCGTCCGGCAAAACCCATGGCTGGTCGCCAGCGCGAAGCGCATGTCCTGGCTGGCCGCGCCCGCCTCCGAAACCCGAACCCCATCACGCGTGGCGACCGAGATCGCGGCTGCCTCAATGGCCATGGCGGCCTCCGTCAGATCCTCAGCGCTTTGACCGGAGGGCGCAAAGAGAGGAACGTCCGGCGTTGTCCATGCCAAGGCTTCGCGGTCGGCCAGGCCCGCTTCCGGATCGGGCTCAAGTTGGCGTGCCATGGCGGTGGCCTGTTCAACCACCCGGTCGATGGCGCTGCGGCTGAGCGATTCTGTCGATGCAACGCCTGTGCGGCCGTCGGCATAGACGGTGATGCGCAGGCTTTGATTGCCTTCGCGCACCGCCGTCTCGACCTTGCCACCGGCGACGGTGAGGGTGATTCCGCCCTGTTCGCTGACCATCGCGATTGCTTCACTGGCGCCCAAGGCAGCGCTGCGCTCAATCGCGTAGGCAACGGCTTGCGCAAGCGTGCTCTCACTTTGCAGAAGGTAGCCGTCGCCATCCGCCATTGAAGCTGTAGCGGTGGAGTGGGCAAGGCTGCTGACGCTCATATGACTGGAACCTATTGACGATTCGAGGGCGGACGGACGGGTAGGCAGTCCATCAGGTCTGGTCTATCGACCAACGCAGCCAATGTAGGGTTGGCGCTTTCGGCGGGTTGCCCCGCAAGACACAGCTTTTTGTCTGAGAGTGCAACCTGACGCGTTCGCAGAATTCCGGTGCGCGTTGAGTCTGCGTTTCGGTCGACTCCAGCCGAGGGGTTCCTTGAGCAGTCAGGCAGTGCAGCCGCAAAGCCCATCTTTTGCGCTCAGTCCTGAGGCGGGCTTGCATGCCCACGTTGGAGCACGAGGCGTTTGATCAAGCGGCGAAGGAGCAGAGCAAGGCTTGAGTGCGTCTGCGATGCGGCTGGACGCCGCCGAAAGCCCCGAATTCGCGGCCTGCGAAGCGCTGATCGGCAGCAATCGCTGCGCGACTTCCCATTGTGTGGAGCRCATGGCCGGCCACACGGTGAGCGTCGAGTTCCGCAGCGACAAATGGTTCGAGGGCCCGCATGCGGCCGAGACTATCGCGTTCCAGCGGGAGCTGGGTGTGGTGCACACCATCGTCGACGAGCCGACGGGCCTTAGCAACACCGTCCCCGCCATCTGGGAGACGACGCGCGACGACTACGCCTTGGTACGCATGCACGGTCGCAATGCCGCGGCATGGAACGACCGCTCGGGGCACTCCGGCGGGCGGTTCAACTACGACTACGACGATGCAGAGCTGGAGGGCCTTAGTTACCAGATYCAGCTGCTGGACCGGCCGGGTCTCGATGTCCATGTGGTCATGAACAACAACAAGGAAGACCAGGCTCAGCGCAACGGGCGGACGCTCTTCAAGACGATGAAGGATCTGAAAGCCAATGTCGTCGTGCCGACCGCCAAATGAAAAAAGGTCCAGCGCGCTGGCGTTGAGCCTTTGTCGGTTGCCGGTCGTGTTGCACTAGGCATCTGTTCAGCGTTCGACGGTTCAAATTTGGCCAACCCCTGTGGTCCTTGGCACCTTGCGTATCCCAGGAGGAGCGAGTCGCAAAAAACTCAATCCGGGATTTGGAAAGAGGCGCGACTGAGATGCTGAGCAAGCGAATTTGCATGGTCCAAAAC
>NZ_JBFUMO010000224.1:0-8853 GCF_054049355.1 Roseateles sp. P5_E11
ACCATAGCTGGCATAGGTGTCGTAGGTTGCGCGGCCGATCTGGCCGCCCAGGTCCAGGCCCGCACCCTGCCAGGGTTGAAACTCACCCACGAGCAGAGGGATCTTCAGATCGCTGACCTGCTTGTTGTAGGCGCAGACACCGGCGGTGCCCGCCGACCCGCAGCGCAGCCAGTCGCGGTGGATCATGTAGGGCGAATCGCCAGGCCTGTCACCAAACAGGCCGGGGTAGGGGTGGATCTCGAAGGCGACGTTGGTGAAGCCCTTGGCTGTCGGGTTGCCATAGCCGTCGATGTTGCCGTAGTGGCTGGGCAGCAGCACGATGTGCTTGTCATCGATGGCGCGGATGGTTTTGTACAGCTCCTCGACGCGCGCCACCATGGCTTCGGCGGTGGAGCCCCAGGGCTCGTTGAGGGGATCGTAGGCCGCAACCACAGGCTCGTCCTTGTACCTGGTGGCGATCTGCTGCCACAGCCACTTGGTGCGCTCCTGCGCTTGCGCGTCCGTCCAGTATTTGTTCTGGCCGGCGCAACCCGTGTGATCGTTGGGCGTCTGGCCGCCGGGAGCGCCGTGCAGGTCAAGGATCACGTAGATGCCGCGCTTCCTGGCCTCGGCGATGCTCCAGTCCAGATACTTCCAGGCATCCGCGCGCAGGGTCTTGGGCTTCTTCTCGTCTTCGATGACGCTCCACAGGATGGGCAGGCGGACGATGTTGAAGCCGAAGGCCTGCAGTTGGTCCCAGTCGCGCGTGGTGATCCAGCTGTCGCGGAAGAGCTTGATCAGGCGCTCCTTCTCGTCATAGCCAAACCGCTCGGTCAGCTTGGCTTCGAGGGTGCATTGGTCGGTCACGCCATTGCCGCCCTGGCCCATCATCCAGAATTCCTGCACCAGCCAGTTGCCGAGGTTGGTGCCCTTGAGCAAGACCTGCTTGCCGCTGGCGTTGACCCACTGGGTGCCGTCGGTTTTCAGCAGGGTGAGGCCTTCGCTGGTGACAGGAGGTGTACTGGGTGATGGAACGGTTGCGTTGCTGCCGGAGCCTCCACCGCCGCCACAACCGGCCAGCAGCGCCGCGCCCATCACGCCGCCGAGTAAAGCGTCACGCGCGGAACTGCCCAGGCGCGAGGCGGCGCCTCCCACGAACCATCGTTTTGCCACGTCTTGTCTCCGTTTATAGATTGGAACCGGTTCCAATCAAGTATCCAAGACGGGCTGAGATCCTGTCAACAATGCGTGGGGAGCGTCCTTGGGGGCTGGACACTTTCAGTATTTTCCCGGGTTGATGAATGGAATCGGTTCCATTATTTGCGAGGCGCAGAATGACGCGGCCACATCTACCAATGTCCAGCACCATGGTCATCCGAGTTCTCTGCGCAGACGACTTGCCCTTGATGCGCCGCATGCTTGTTCTCTTCGGGCAAGCTTTTGAYGACGTGTCGACCTACTCAAGGTGGCAACCGGAAGACGGTTATCTCAGCCAACTGCTGAGCAGCCAGACCTTCATCGCGATCTGCGCGCTGGATGGAGACGATGTGGTGGGCGGACTGGCAGGCTACGTGCTGCCCAAGTTCGAGCAGCAGCGCTCGGAGTTCTACATCTACGACCTGGCGGTGTCCGAGCACCATCGGCGGCAGGGCATCGCGACAGCCATGATCCGAGAGCTGCAGCGGCTCGCAGCGGCTCGAGGGTTCTACGTCATCTTCGTGCAGGCCGATCACGGCGATGATCCGGCGATTGCGCTTTACAGCAAGTTGGGCGTCCGGGAAGACGTCCTGCACTTCGACATCGAGCCTGCAGACCGAAAAAAAGAAAACCCGCCAGCGGCGGGTGGGTGACTGACAGCCGCGCGGGTTTCAGACAAGCCAGACGGCCGTCTGGGCTGCGGCTACCGCCGTTTCGGCCGGTGCGCTGCGATGCCCTTCGACGACGACGCGTGGCAGCTTGGCGACCACCATCGCATCGGCGCGCTTGCCGACCACAACCACGCGCTCCAGCTTCACGATCTCGGTCGCCGGCGTCGCGGTGTGGTTGGCCAGGCCCACGCCCATGGCGGCAGCGGCGGCCACAGAGGCGATGGCGATGACGAAGGTCTTGGCGGCGGTGTTCATGGTGGGCTCCGGTGGGGTTGGCTGTGTCAGTGATTGCAGTGTCTGCAGACGCGCCCCCCGCCGCGAGCGGCAGGCGATGAATCGCCGGCGCGCGCGGATGAACTGCGGATTTGTGGGACGGACGGGTCGGCGGGGCCGGCGCTGAATCCTGTTGAAACACTCTTGGCGGGAGCTGGCTCCTAACATGGCTCTTCCACTCACCCGGCACTGGAACACCCATGGAAACCCAGGAACTGCACCGCGGCCGGCTGGTCGATCACATCCAACTCGTCGTGCGCGACCTGGCGGCCAGCCAGCGTTTCTACGAGGCGGTCTTCAAGGTGCTGGAGATTCCCATCGGTGGCACCGGCGACAGCTTCTTCTGGGCGGATGAACTCTTCGTTTCGACCGCCGACAGCAAAGCGGCGCAAGGCGACCTGACCGGGCGCGTGCACCTGGCTTTCCAGGCCAGGGGCAAAGCCGCCGTCGATGCCTTCCACAAGGCCGCGTTGGCGGCTGGCGGCAGGGACAACGGTGCGCCGGGCGAGCGGCCCTATCACCCGGGCTACTACGCCGCCTTCGTCGTCGACCCCGACGGCAACAACATCGAGGCGGTCTTCCATGGCGTGGCCCAGCGCAGCGCGGACTCGGTCAAGTTGACTTTCTAGCCGTTCCGGCTGCCGCCAAGCCCTGCCAGCGCCTCGGCGATCTCGCGTGTGCCGCCGGGCCGCACGACACGCGCGACCTCCCGCCCGTCCTGCAGCATCACCAGCGTCGGCCACAGCTTGATGCGGAACGAGCGGCCCAGTGGCCGCCCGGGGCCGTCCTCGATCTTCAGGTGGCGCAGCGGTGCGCCGGCATGTGCTGTCACCGCGTCGCCGATGGTTCGCTGCGCGGMCTGGCAGATGCCGCACCAGTTGGCGCCGAATTCGAGCACGGTGCTGCCAGCCATGGCGTCGACCTCGGCGCGGGGTGGTTCGTCACTGGAATAGGGAGGGCTCATCGGGATCTCCTGCAGCCATGTCGAAGCCACGGCAAACGCGATGCCTAGCTAGGTCAAGCCACGCAACTCCCGCAACGCGACCGACAGCATCGCCGCGTCCGGCGCCGGCACCGCGCGCAGCTCACCCAGCAACTGCTCCGCGCGTTCGATGGTGCGGCCGTTGCTGGCCTGCCAGGCCTCGACCAGGGCGTCGGGCGAATCGTGGTTGCCGCCGCCGGCCAGCACCGCGCCGGTGATGGAGCGCTGCAGGCCCCACAGATCGTCGAGCATGGCGCCCTTGGCGAGCATCTGCCAGTGCTGGTCGCCGGGCAGGGCGGTGATCTTGTCGCGCAGCCACGGCATGCCCAGGCGGTTCGCAAGGTCGARGTAGATGGCCGCCACCAGCTCCACCGGCCAACGGGCGCTGCCGGCGATCTCGGCGATGTCCAGCGTCGCGTACAGCGTGCCGAAGGTGACCACGCGCTCGGCCAGTTCGCGCGGCACGCCGCCGGCGATGTAGCTGGCTGCCGCAGCGTCGACGCGCGCACGCTCGTCGGCATCCAGCAGCTGCGGCAGGCGCGCGGCGAGCTTGGTGACGTTGGACGTGAAGTGCTCGATGGTGGCGCCCATGTCGTCCACCAGGCGGTTGGAGCGCAGGAACCACTTGGTGCCGCGCTCAAGCTGGCGGCTGGTGTCGATCAGCATGCGCGACTGCAGCTCGTCGGCCACCTTGTTGTCCAGCGCCTCGATGCCCTGCCACAGGCTCACCATGCCAAAGATCTCGCGGCTCAGCAGGTAGGCGCGCACGATCTCGAAGGCGCGCGCGCCGGTGGTCTCCAGCAGGCGGTGCACGAAGGTGCTGCCGACCCGGTTGACCATGCTGTTGGTGACGTGCGTGGCGATGATCTCGCGCTTGAGCGGGTGGCGTTGCATATAGCCGCTGAACTTGTCCTGCAGCAGCGCCGGGAAGTAACGCCCCAGCGCCGTCGACACCCAGGGGTCGTCGGGCAGCGTGGAGCCGAGCAGCTCGTCATAGAGCCAGATCTTGCTGTAGGCCAGCAGCACGGCGCGCTCGGGGTTGGTCAGCCCCAGGCCCTTGCCGCGCCGGTCGGCGATCTCCTCGTTGGACGGCAGGTATTCGATCGCGCGGTCCAGCCGCTCGGCCTTCTCCAGGTACTGCATGAAGCGCGCCTGTGCGTCCATCAGCTGCGGCGCCATATGCCCAGTGACCGAGAGCACCTGGGTCTGGAAGACGTTGTCGCGCAGCACCAGCGCGGCGACGTCGTCGGTCATCTGCGGCAGCAGCGTGTTGCGTTGCTTCTCGGTCAGCTCGCCCTCGCTGACGGCCAGGCCGAGCAGGATCTTGATGTTGACTTCGTGGTCGGACGTGTCGACACCCGCCGAGTTGTCGATGGCATCGGTGTTGATGCGCCCGCCGGCGAGCGCGTACTCGATGCGCCCGCGCTGCGTGCACCCGAGGTTCCCGCCCTCGGCAAACACCTTGCAGCGCAACTCGCCGCCGTTGACGCGCAGTGCGTCGTTCGCGCGGTCGCCGACCTGGGCGTGGGTCTCGGTCGAGGCCTTCACATAGGTGCCGATGCCGCCGTTGTAGATGAGGTCGACCGGCGCCTTCAGGATGGCATTGACCAGCTCGGTTGGCGTCATCGTGTCGGCGGTGATGCCCAGCGCCTGCTTCACCTCGGACGTGATCGGGATGGACTTGGCGCTGCGCGCATGCACGCCGCCGCCCGCCGAGATCAGGCTGGCGTTGTAGTCGGCCCAGGATGAGCGCGGCAGCTTGAACATGCGCTCGCGCTCGACAAACGAGCTTTCCGCATCGGGGGKCGGGTCCAGGAAGATGTGGCGGTGGTCGAAGGCCGCCAGCAGGCGGATGTGGCGCGACAGCAGCATGCCGTTGCCAAACACGTCACCCGACATGTCGCCCACGCCGGCCACCGTGAAGCCGGTGGTCTGCGTATCGACGCCCATCTCGCGGAAGTGCCGCTTGACGGACTCCCAGGCGCCGCGTGCCGTGATGCCCATGGCCTTGTGGTCGTAGCCGACCGAGCCACCGGAAGCGAAGGCGTCCCCGAGCCAGAAGCCGTACTCCTTGCTGATGCCGTTGGCGTAGTCCGAGAAGGTCGCGGTGCCCTTGTCGGCGGCGACGACCAGATAGGGGTCGTCCTGGTCATAGCGGCGCACCTGCGGCGGCGGCACGATCTTGTCGCCCACGCGGTTGTCGGTGATGTCCAGCAGGCCGCGCAGATAGTTCTGGTAGCAGGCCACGCCCTCCTTCATGAAGGCCTCGCGGTCGCTGGACGGCGGCGCCTTCTTCAGCACGAAGCCGCCCTTGGACCCCACCGGCACGATGACGGTGTTCTTCACCATCTGCGCCTTCACCAGGCCCAGCACCTCGGTGCGGAAATCCTCCGGCCGGTCCGACCAGCGCAGGCCGCCGCGTGCCACCCGGCCACCGCGCAAGTGCACGCCTTCGAAGCGGGGCGAGTAGACGAAGATCTCGAACATCGGCTTCGGAGCGGGCAGGCCCGGCACCTTGGACGAATCGAACTTGAACGACAGGAAGCTGCGCCGCTGGCCTGCCGCATCGCGGCGCCAGAAGTTCGTGCGCGTCGTGGCGAGCATCAGCGCCAGGTATTGGCGCAGCACGCGATCCTCCGACAGGTTCTCGACCTGTTCCAGCGCGGCCGTGATGGCCTTGACCTGCTCCGCGGCCTGGGCTTCGGCATTGGCGCCACCGGCCGGGTCGAAGCGCAATTCGAAAAGACGGGCGAGCTGGGCGGCGATCGGCGCGTGCGCGGCCAGCGTGGCCTCGATGAAGGACTGCGACAGCGCAAAGCCGATCTGCCGCATGTACTTCGCATAGGCACGCAGCACGACGATCTGCTCCGCCGTCAGGCGTGCCGCCACGACGAGGCGGTTGAAATCGTCGTCCTCCACCTCGCCACGCAGCACGGCGGCGAAGGCGTTCTCGAACACCTGGTGCAGTGCGGCCACTTCGACCTCGGCGTCGGCGCTGCCCATCAGCCCGAAGTCGTGGATCCAGATCGGTGCCGAGTCCAGCGGCGCGATGCGATAGGGATGCTCGTCGAGCACCTTCATGCCCATGTGCTCCAGCATCGGCAGGCTGTTCGACAACGTCAGCGGCTCGCCGCGGCGCAACAGCTTGAAGCGCAGATGGCCGGGCGGCGCCTCGAGCGGGCGGTACAGGTTCATGCCCAGCGGTTCGGCATCAGTGAGCCGAGTCATCAGCTCGACGTCGGGCACCGCCGCGCGGGCCTCGAACTCTTCCCGGTACGAGGCGGGGAAGGCGCTGCCGAACTGGCGCAGCAACTGGATGCCGCGGGCCTCGCCGGTCGCCTCGATCAGCGCCGTCTTCAGGTCGTCGTCCCAGCGCCGCGCGGCCGAGGCCAGGCGCGCTTCCAGCTCACGCACATCGAAGGCGGGGATCTGGCCCGGCTGGGTGCGTATCGTCATCTGGATGCGCGCCAGCACCGATTCCGACAGGTGCACGTTGAACTCCGAGCCGCTGCCGTTAAAGGCCTGCAGCAGGATGGCCTGCCACTTCTGGCGCAACTCGGTCGTGTAGTGCTCGCGCGGCGCGTAGATCAGGCAGGACAGGAAGCGCTGGAACGGGTCGCGCCGCACGAACAGGCGGAAGCGCTGGCGCTCGCCCAGGTGCAGGATCCCCACCGCCGTCTGCAGCAGGTCGTCGTTGCTGGTCTGGAACAGCTCGTCACGCGGATAGGTCTCGAGGATGTTGATCAGGGCCTTGCCGGCATGGCCGCCCGGCGTGAAGCCGGCGCGCGCGACCACGTCGGCCACCTTGCGCCGCAGCAGCGGGATGTCGGCCGGGTTGGCGCTGTAGGCGGTGGAGGTGAACAGTCCCAGGAAGCGGTCCTCACCGACGACTGCGCCGTCGGGGCCGAAGCGCTTGACGGCCACGTAGTCCAGGTAGCCCGGCCGGTGCACGGTGGAGCGCGCAGTCGACTTCGTCACGACCAGCAGCTCGGGCCGGCGCACCTGGGCACGCACCTCGGCCGGCAGGGCGGCAAAGGCGGCCACCGCATCCAGCGAGGCCACGTCGTGCAGGATGCCCAGGCTCGAATCGGGTACGACGGTCAGCACGTCCTGCCCGTCGACACTGGCCAGGCCGTGGCGGCGGTAGCCCAGGAAGGTGAAATGGTTGTCGCCCAGCCAGCGCAGGAAGTCCAGGCCCTCGGCCAACTCGTCGGCCGGCAGCGGCGGCGCCTGCTGCTCCAGCTCATCGACGATGTCCTGCATGCGCTGGCGCATGGCGCGCCAGCCGGCCACGGCCGATCGCACATCGTCGAGCACGCGGCTCACGTCGGCCGCGAGGGCGTCCAGTCGGGCCGGCTCGGGAATGCGGTCGACCTCGACATGGATGAAGGATTCACGCAGGCCGTCGGCCGCCAGCCCCTGCAGCGTGCCGTCGCCGTCGCGGCTCACCGCCATCAGCGGATGGATGATCAGGTGCAGCGTCAACCCGTGGCGGTTGACCTCCATCGTCACCGAGTCGACGAGGAAGGGCATGTCGTCGTTGACGATCTCGATGACGGTGTGGGTCGACTGCCAGCCGTGCTCGGCAATCGTCGGGTTGAACACCCGCACCCGCGCGCGGCCGACCTCGCGCTTGCGGGCAAAGCTCCAGTGCGACACCGCTGCGCCGTACAAGTCGGCCACCTGGCGTTCGGCCAGCTCCTGCGGGTCGACCTGGCCGAAGTAGCGCTGCACGAAATCCGCCAGCGTTTCGCGCTGGTCAGCGCTGGTCTTGGCGCGCACCAGCTTGACGACTTCGTCCATGCGCTCGGCCCGCGGGCCCGAGGGGGTTGTCTGCACCAGCATGCTTGTCTCCTGCCGCTTTGTTTGCATCAAGTCGCCGGGCATGTTCGCGCGCCAGCAGCGCCGTGCCAAGTGTTGACAAGCGGAGGTTACGCCTGCCTGGACACGCTTCCAGCGCATCTTGGGTCGTGGCACCATGCCAGCCACCCGTCACCCCCAGACCCAGGCATCGCATGCACCGTCGCGTCCTCCTGCTCTCGCTGCTCATCCCCTTGCTGGCGAACGCGCAGCCGGACCGCCTCGTGCCATCCAGCCCGGTGGACGCGGTGGCGCTGTACGTGATCCCCACCGACGGCATTCCCGAGCAGTTCGCGGCCGGCGTCGCCCGATCGCTGACCCAGGAAGCCGGTGTGTGGGTCAAAGCCTCGCTGCTGATGCCCTCGGGCGTGGCCGACCCCATCCCCGGCACCCAACAGTACGCGGTCGAGGACTATCTGGCCTTTGGTACAACGCTCGCGAAACGGCTGCAGGACGCCGGCCCGCGGACCTATTTCATCGTGGTCACGGACCGGGACATCAACTCGCGCGAGCGCAACTTCCGGTTCCAGTACTCGGCCCACAGCCCCATGGCCCGCACTTCGGTGCTGTCCCTGGCCCGACTGGGAGCCAGCAAGGACGGCAAGCCCGCGTCGGCGGAGCTCATCGGTCTGCGCCTGCAGAAGATGCTGATGCGCATCGTCGGCGAGATGAAGCTGGGCTGGACGCGGACCACCGACCCAACCGACCTGATGTATGCGCCGATCATGTCCATCGACGACATCGACCGGATGAGCCTCACGCACACGATGAAGGTGCGGGGAGTCGCCAAGTGAAGCCGACCGCGGCCTGTAGAACGGTGCTTGTGTCAGCATCGCCCGTCGACCCCTTGAATCCGCAGGAGCAATGACGATGGCCGGCCACCGTATCTTC